>SLSQ01000072.1 GCA_007130355.1 Trueperaceae bacterium | reverse complement strand
GCTCCGGCGTTCCGGACGGAGCGGTGCCCAGCTGCCACGGCGGAAGCTGCTCGGCGGTGGCGCGCAGCAGCGCACGGGCACCGTCGCGCGCGACCGGCAGGGCGTCGTAGAGCGGCGCCTCCTGCGCCGTCTCGAACAGCTCCGGATCGGCTTCGGCGCCGTCCGGCGCCTTCTGCGCCAGGTTCGCGGCCCGCTTGTACAGGGCCAGCAGCTCCGGGAACGCCTCGTGGTCCGCCAACGCCCGCAGCAGGTGCGCCCGGCGGGCGGCCAGGATCACCGACGGCCGGCCGGCCACCGCCGCGCGCACCTCGGTGACCGACGGCCCCTCCTCCGCGAGCAGCGACGCCGCCCGGTCCCACACGAAGCTCTCGACGGCACGGATCGTATCGGCGTCCACCGCGACCGGACCGTCGGCGTACGCCTCGGCGCACGTTTCGAGGATCGTGCGCAGCGGAAGCGACCAACCGCGGGCCGACGCGATCCGGATCAGGGCGCCGGCGTCCCGCCGCAGCGCGAACGGATCGGCCGAGCCGGTCGGCCGCTTGCCGATCGCGAAGAAGCCGAGCAACTTGTCGGCGCGGTCGGCGACGGCCAGCGCGGCACCGGCGAGCGTCTCCGGCAGCGGTCCTCCCGGAACGGTCGGACGTAGGCCGTCCTCGAGCACCTGAGCGACCGCGTCCGGGAGCCCCTCCGCCGAAGCGTAGGCGCGGGCCATGACCCCCTCGAGCTCCGGCAGCTCGAAGACCATCTCGGTCGCCAGGTCGGCGCGGAACAGCGGCAACGCCCGATCGAGCGCCGCGCGGGCGTCGTCGTCGATTCCGAGCGCGTCGGCCAGCCTCGGGGCCGATCCGGCCACCCGGGTGACCTTGTCCGCCATCGAGCCGAGACGCTTCTGGAACGCGATCCCGGACAGGTCCCAGGCGTGCTGCGCCAACGTCTTGGCGCGGTCCTGGTCCCAGAAGAAGCGAGCGTCGTGCAGCCGCCCGTCGAGCACCGCCTCGTACCCGGAGCGCACCACCGCGTCGTCGCGCGGCACGTTGCCCGAAACCCCGACGAAGCGGTCGGCGAGCCGACCGTCCACCCCGCGCAACGGCACGAAGCGCTGGTGGTGGATCATCACCGTGGCGAGGACCTCGTCGGGGAGGTCCAGGTAGCGCGCATCGAACCGGCCCAGGATCGCATGCGGCGTCTCGACCAGGTTCACCACCTCGTCCAGGAGCTCCTCGTCCGGCTCCGGCGTCAGGCCCTCCGGTTCCGCGACGGCGCGGATCGCGGCCAGCGTCGCCTCGCGGCGCTCGGTCGGGTCGGCCAGCACCCGCGCCGTGCGCAGGGCCGGCAGGTAGGCGTCCGGTTCCGGGACCGGCACCGCGCCGGACGCCAGGAACCGGTGGCCGCGGCTGACGCCGCCCGCCTCGAGCCCGGCCGCACGGACCGGGAGGACGCGGTCGTCGTGCAGCGCCGTGAGCCACGCGACCGGCCGGACGAACGCCGCGTCGCCGTCGCCCCAGCGCATCTTGCGCGGGGCCGGCAGGTCGCGGACCAGGCCGGCGAGCAGCTCGGGCAGCAGCCCCTCGGTCGGTTCGCCGCCGCTGCCGACCGTCGCGAACAGGTACGGGCCGCGTTCCGTCTCCTCGACCTCGAGCGACTCCGGATCGACGCCCGCCCCCTTCGCGAACCCGATCGCGGCGCGGGTGGGCCGGCCCTCCTCGTCGAGGCCCACGGCGGCCGACGGCCCGCGGCGCCGCTCCTCGCGGCGCTCGCTGGCGTCGGCCAGGTCGTCGACGCGCACCGCCAGGCGCCGCGGCGTGGCGTAGCCGACCACGGCGCCGTGCGCGATGCCCGCCTCGGTCAGCCGCGCGCCGGCCAACTCGACCAGCGCCTCGCGCCCCTGGCGCACGTACCAGGCCGGGAGCTCCTCGGTGCCGATCTCGAACAGCAGCGTCGCCATCAGGCCGCGTCCTCGGCGGCGTCCAGGCCCGCCGCGTGCTCGGCGGCGGCGCGCTCCGCCAGCCGACGAACGCGCTGCACGTACCCCTGACGTTCGGTCTGCGAGAGGGCGCCGCGCGCGTCGAGCAGGTTGAAGGCGTGCGACGCCTTGAGCACGAAGTCGTACCCGGGGTGCACCAGACCCTCCTCGAGCAGGCGGCGGGCCTCGCCCTCGTACTTCTCGAACAGCAGCCGCTGCAGCTCCGGATCGCTCTCTTCGAAGTTGTAGCGGCAGTGCTGGATCTCGAACTCGCGTCGCAGGTCGCCCATGCGCACGCCGGGCGCGACCTCGAGATCGAAGGCGTGCTCGACGCCCTGCAGGTACATCGCGATCCGCTCGAGTCCGTAGGTCAGCTCGACCGAGACGGGACGGCAGTCGCGACCACCCACCTGCTGGAAGTAGGTGAACTGCGTGATCTCCATCCCGTCCATCCACACCTCCCAACCGAGGCCCCAGGCGCCGAGCGTCGGCGACTCCCAGTTGTCCTCGACGAAGCGGACGTCGTGCGCGGCGGCGTCGATCCCGAGCGCCGCCAGGGAGGCGAGGTAGACGTCCTGCACGTCCGCGGGGCTCGGCTTGAGGATCACCTGGTACTGATAGAAGTACTGGAACCGGTACGGGTTGTCGCCGTAGCGACCGTCGGTCGGTCGGCGGCTGGGCGCCACGCCCGCCACACGCCAGGGGGCGGGCCCCAGGGCGCGGAGGAAGGTCGTCGGGTAGAAGGTGCCGGCCCCGACCTCGCCGTCGTGCGGCGGGGCGAGAACGCAGCCTTGGTCGGCCCAGAACCGGTCGAGGGCGAGGGTGATGTCCTGGAACAGCATGGAGGTCTCCCGAACGAGTGTGGGCGGCCGGTGCGGACCGCCTGGCGCGAGCGAGGCCGCCGGGGTGCGGGCGGGCGCGCGGCGTTCGTGTCCGCCGCCCTATACCCGGCCCACGCACGAGCGCGTACTATAGCACCATGACGCCACCGGTCCGAACGCGCATCCGCCGCGCGCCGACCCGTGCCGAACGAGGTTCCGGGGCCCGCGGATGAACCGCTACGACGACCGCGCCCGACTGGTGTTCCACTTCGCCCGCGAGGAGGGTTCGAAGCTCGGACACGCCATGATCGGGCCGGAGCACCTGCTGCTGGGCCTGATGCGCGAGGGCGGCACGGCGTCGAAGGTGCTGAACGAGTTCGGCGCCACCCTCGAAGGGTTCCGCGGCCAGGTCGAGGAGATGGTCGGCCGTGGCGACGGCCTGCCGCGAAACGAGACGGCCGCCATCACCCCTCGCGCCCGCCGGGTCATGGAGCTCGCCGGCAGCGAGGCCCGCAGCCTCGGCAGCAACGTGATCGCCACCGAGCACGTCCTGCTCGGCATCATCCGCGAGGGCGACGGCGTCGCCTACCGGATCCTGCAGCAGCTCACCCGCGACGTCGACACCGTCCGCTGGCGGATCCTGGCCGCGACCGACCCGAAGCAGCAGGAGAAGCCGGAGCGGCCCGCCACCCCGTTCCTCGACGAGTACGCCCGCGACCTCACCAAGGAGGCCCGCGAGGGCCGCCTCGATCCGGTCATCGGCCGGACCGAGGAGATCCGCCGCGTGATCCAGATCCTGTCGCGACGCACCAAGAACAACCCGGTCCTGATCGGCGAGCCCGGGGTCGGCAAGACCGCGATCGTCGAGGGGCTCGCGCAGGCGATCGTCGACGAGCGCGTCCCCCCCGGCCTGGCCAAGATGCGCGTCCTGTCGATCGACCTCAGCAACATCGTCGCCGGCACCAAGTACCGAGGCGAGTTCGAGGAGCGCCTGCGGCAGCTGATCGAGGAGCTGAAGGCGTCCGAGGTGATCGCCTTCATCGACGAGCTGCACACCCTCGTCGGCGCCGGCGGCGCCGAGGGCACGCTCGACGCAGCGAACATCCTCAAGCCGCCCCTCTCCCGCGGCGAGGTGCAGGTGGTCGGCGCTACCACCACCGGCGAGTACCACCGCTACATCGAGAAGGACGCCGCGCTCGAACGCCGCTTCCAGCCGGTGATCGTCCTCGAGCCGTCGCCGGAGGAGTCGCTCGAGATCTTGCGCGGGCTGCGCGACAAGTACGAGAGCCACCACGGCGTGACGATCCCGCCCGCCATCCTGGAACTGTCGGTCCGGTTCGGCGAGCGCGGCCTGCCGGGCCGCAACTTCCCCGACAAGGCGATCGACCTGATCGACGAGGCCGCCTCCCGCACGCGCCTGAACAAGTCGCTCGGCTTCCCGGTGCTCGAAGAGACGGACGGCACGCCGATCGTGAGTCGCGAGGACATCGAAGCGGTCGTCAACTCGTGGGGCGGCGTCTACGTCGACGAGACCGACGCCGGCAAACTCGCCCACATCGAGGAGCACCTGCGACGCGCCGTCGTCGGCCAGGACCGCGCCATCGACGCCCTCGCCGCGGCGTTGCGGCGGGCGCGCGTCGGCCTCGGAGGGCGAGCGCGGGTCTCCGCCTCGTTCCTGTTCGTCGGACCTTCGGGGGTCGGCAAGACCTTCCTCGCCAAGCAGCTCGCCGTCGAGCTGTTCGGCAGCGAGCGCGCCCTGATCCGCCTCGACATGAGCGAGTTCCAGGAGTCGCACGCCGTCAGCAAGCTGATCGGCGCTCCGCCCGGCTACGTCGGGCACGACCAGGGCGGCCGGCTGACCGAGGCGGTCCGCCGCCAGCCGTTCTCGGTGGTGCTCCTCGACGAGGTCGAGAAGGCGCACCCCGACATCTACGCCACCTTCCTCCAGGTCCTCGACGACGGACGCCTCACCGACGGCCTCGGACGCACCGTCGACTTCCGCCGGGTGATCCTGATCATGACCAGCAACACCGGCTTCAACCAGGGCCCGAGCGTCGGGTTCCAGGAGGACCAGGGCGTGCAGGACGTGCACGGTCCGCTCGGACGCATCTTCGCCCCCGAGTTCCTCGACCGGCTCGACGAGGTGATCGCCTTCTCGACCTTCGAGACCGAGGGGATCCTCCACATCGCCTCCCGGATGCTCGACGAGATCCGCGAGGAGCTCGCGTCCCGCGACATCGACGTCGTCTTCTCGGCCGAGGTCGCCGACTGGCTGGTCCGCCGCATCCCCTCCGGCCGCAGCGCCCGGCCGCTCCGCGCCGTGCTGCGCGAGCACGTCGAGGACCCGCTCTCGCTCGAGCTGCTGCGCGGCGGGATCGAGGCCCCGATCTTCGTCACGATCGAGAACGACGAACTGGTCATCGCGCGCCCGGTTCCGGTCGCCTGACCCTGCGCTTCCGCCGCCCGGGTCCTGCGCCCGGAGCCGCGCTCGGATACGATGCCCGCATGCCTCGCGGCGCGGCCACCGCCTACCAGTGCACCTCCTGCGGCGCCCGGACCTCCGGTCCGATGGGCCGCTGCCCGACCTGCGGCGACTGGGGCACCGTCGCGGCACTGGCCGCCGACCGTCCCGCCGCCGCGCGGCGCGGCGCTCGGTCCGGACCCGCCACGGCCGGACGCGTCGCCACCTCCACCCTCGCCGAGGCCGAAACCTCCGACGCCGACCGCCGGCCCTCCGGCGACGGCGAGGTCGACCGCGTCCTCGGGGGCGGCTGGGTTCCGGGCGGCGTCGCCCTCGTGGCCGGCGAACCGGGGGTCGGCAAGTCGACCCTGCTGCTGCAGCTCGCGCGCCACGCCGCCGACGCCGGTCGCTCCGTCCTCTACGTGGCCGGCGAGGAGTCCCCGGCGCAGATCGCGATGCGGGCGCGGCGGCTCGGGCTGGCGGGCGACCTGGCGCTCACCCGCGAGGTCGACGCCCCGGCCCTCGCCGAGCACCTCGAGACCGAGCGGCCCGACTTCGTGATCGTCGACAGCGTCCAGTCGCTGCGCGCCGATCCGGACGGGGTGCCCGGCAGCGTGACGCAGGTACGCGACGGCACGGCGCTGCTGATCGACGCGGCGAAACGTTCGGGCGCGACGCTGGTGCTCATCGGCCACGTCACCAAGGAGGGCAAGGTCGCCGGCCCGAAGGTGATCGAGCACATGGTCGACGCCACCTTCTCGCTCGAGTCGGCGGCCGGGTTCCGCGTGCTCCGCGCCCGCAAGAACCGGTTCGGCGCCGCCGGCGAGGTCGGCGTCTTCGAAATGCGTCCCAGCGGCCTCGAGGCGGTCCCGAACCCGTCCGACGCCTTCCTCGCCGAACGCCCGCTCGGCGTCCCCGGCTCGGTGGTCGTCGCCGCGCTCGAGGGCCAACGCCCGCTGCTGCTCGAGGTCCAGGCGCTCGCCTCGAAGTCGCCGTACGCCTCGCCCAAACGGGTGGTGCAGGGCCTCGACCCACGCCGCGTCGACGTGGTCCTCGCGGTGCTCGAACGCCGCCTCGACCTCCCCCTCTCCGGGCTCGACGTCTTCGTCAACGTCGCCGGCGGTCTGCGCGTCACCGATCCCGGCGCCGACGCCGCCGTCGCCCTCGCCGTGTGGTCGGCGGTGGTGAACCGCGCCCTACCCGAGACGGCCGCGGTGGTCGGCGAGGTCGGCCTGGCCGGCGAGATCCGGGGCGTGACCCAGCTCGACCGCCGCGCCGCCGAAGCGGGCCGGGCCGGCTTCGACCTGGCGGTGGCGCCGGCCGGCCTCGGCCGGGCCGGAACGCCCGACCTGGCCGCCGCGATCCGCGCCTTC
>SLSQ01000248.1 GCA_007130355.1 Trueperaceae bacterium | reverse complement strand
GGCCCACCCGAGCGGGTGGGCCGCGCCTCGCGATCGTACGTGCGGCCGCCCGTCCGCGGCGGCGCGCGTTCCGTCCGGTCAGTGCCGGAGCAGGTGCTCCACCGCCGCACGCTCCTCGACGAGCTCCGCTTCGCTGGCCTTCATGCGGCGCACGACCTCCTCCGAACGGTCCAGTCCCTGCACCACGTCGATGCGCCCGTCGCGACAGGTCACCGGGTAGGAGTAGACGATGCCCTCCTCCACCCCGTACGCGCCCGTCGACGGGATCGCCATGCTGACCCAGTCGTCGCTCGGTGTGCCGTGCAGCCAGTCGCGCACGTGGTCGACCGCCGCGGACGCGGCCGAGGCCGCGCTCGACGCTCCGCGCGCGTCGATGATCGCGGCGCCGCGCTTCTGCACGGTCGGTACGAACGTGTCGCGGACCCAGCCTGCGTCGACGTGGTCGCTCGCGGACGTTCCCGACACCGTCGCGTGCTCGACGTCGGGCACCTGCGTCGACGAGTGGTTCCCCCACACGATCATGCGGCGCAGCTCGGCGACCCGCACCCCCGTCTTCGCGGCGAGTTGGCTGAGCGCGCGGTTGTGGTCGAGCCGCGTCATCGCCGTGAAGTTCTGCCGCGGCAGATCGGGCGCGCTCCGCATCGCGATCAGGGCGTTCGTGTTGGCGGGGTTCCCGACGACCAGCACCTTCACGTCGCGTTTGGCGACGTCGTTCAGGGCCGCGCCCTGCTCGGTGAAGATCGCGCCGTTCGCCTCGAGGAGGTCCTTCCGCTCCATCCCCGGCCCGCGCGGCCGGCTTCCGACCAGCATCGCGACGTCGGCGTCCGCGAACGCGACGCGCGGATCGCTCGACGCCTCGACGCCGTGCAACAGCGGAAAGGCTCCGTCCTCGAGTTCCATGACGACCCCTTCGAGCGCCGACATGGCCGGCGGAATCTCGAGCAGCTGCAGGATCACCGGGCGGTCCTTGCCGAGCATGTCGCCGGCGGCGATGCGGAACAGCAGGGCGTAGCCGATCTGCCCTGCCGCTCCGGTGACGGCGACCTTCATCGGTTCCTTCATCGCATCCTCCTCGAGCCGGCCGCCGCTTGCGCTGCGAGCGCCGCAGCTGCGCGCCGCTCGGGGCGACGGCCGACGAACGGCGTCAGCCTACCACCGGGCCGATTCCAGGCCGGACTCGGCCGGATCCCGTCCTCGACGGCCTCTACGACGAAGTTTCACGTGAAACGTGCAGCGGCGCTCGTTCTACGCCTGATAGCCGAGCAGCTCGAGGATCCGCTCGAGCTCCTCCTCGGAGCGGAAGTGTAGTTCGACCCGGCCCCGTTTTCCCCCTTGCACGCGTACCTTCGTACCGGCGTGCCGCGCCAGGTCCTCCTCCAGCGCGCTGTAGCGCGCGTCCCGCTGCAGCCGTGGACCGTGCTCCGTCGGCCGCCGCAGCGCCTCCGCCTGGCGCACGGTCAGACCGTGCGCCACGATCCGCTCCAGCGCCCAGGCCCGATCCTCGTCCGGCAGCGCGAGGATCGCCCGGGCATGACCCGAGGTGATCTCCCCGTCCTCGAGGGCCTGCTGCGCCCCCTCCGGCAGCCGCAGCAGCCGGAGCGTGTTCGCGATCGCGCTCCGGCTACGGCCGACCGCTTCGGCGACGCCCGCCTGGTCGTGTCCGAACTCGATCAACCGCTGGTAGGCGCGGGCCTCCTCGACCGGCGTCAGGTCCTCCCGCTGGAGGTTCTCGACGATCGCGATCTCGAGCGTCTCGCGGTCGCCCATCTCCCGCACGACGGCGGGCACCGACGAGAGTCCCGCCTGCACCGCCGCCCGGAACCTCCGTTCGCCGGCGACGATCTCGAACCCCTCAGCGACCGGCCGCACCAGAAGCGGCTGAAGCACGCCCTTCTCGGCGATCGAGGACGCGAGTTCCGCGACCTTCTCGTCGTCGAAGCGCCCCCGCGGCTGGTACGGCGACGCGGACAGCGCCTCGACGGGCACCATCCGAACGCCTCCGGCCTCCGGCTTCGGAAGCAACGCATCCAGTCCGCGACCGAGCCCTCGGCTCCTACCCTTCGGCGGCACGTTCGAGCACCTCCTCCGCCAGCTGCCGGTACGCTTGAGCCCCGTACGACGCCGGCGCGTACGCGAAGATCGGCTGCCCGTACGACGGTGCTTCGGCCAACCGTACGTTCCTTGGCACCACCGTCCGGAATACCAACCCCTCGAAATGTCCGCGCACGTTCTCCTCCACCTGGTTCGACAGGCGCGTCCGGCCGTCCGCCATCGTCAACACGATCCCGAGGATCGACAGCGCCGGGTTCAGGCCGCCCTGGACCCGTTCGATCGTCTCCATCATGGCGGCGATCCCCTCCAGCGCGTAGTACTCGGCCTGGAGCGGCACGACGAGCCGATCCGACGCCACCAGCCCGTTCAGCGTGAGCGCCCCGATCGACGGCGGCGCGTCCACGACGATGAAGTCATAGCTCGGGCGTACGCCGATCAGCGCCTTCCGGAGCAGGGTGAGGTCGTCCTCGCTCGCGTCCAGTTCGACCGCGGCGCCCGCCAGGTCCGCGGATGCCGGTAGCACGAACAGCCCGTCGGTGTCGGTCGGGACCACGGCGCGTCGGGCCGAGACCTCGCCGACCAGCACGTCGTAGATGGTGTGCTCCGGATCGACCACGCCCACGCCGGAGGTGGCGTTCGCCTGAGGGTCGAGATCGACCAACAAGACGCGCCGGTTCTCGGCCAGCGCCGCAGCGAGGTTCACCGCGGTGGTGGTCTTACCGACGCCGCCCTTCTGGTTGCTCACGCCGACGATCGGCACGCCTCGCCTCCTCGTCCACGACCGCTCTCCGGTCGTGCTCCGCATCCGAACGCGGCCGCGTTCGGCGACGCCGATCGGCCGATTAGCTGCCGCCGCGAGTTCGAACGGCGACGAGCGTACCACCCCGGTCCAGCGGGCGCGCGACCACGACCTCGACGGCCGAGCCGATCTCGGCCTCGAGCGCGGCGACCTGGTCGCGCCACGTCGGCCCCTTGCGCGCGAGCAGCGTCACCTCCGGTCCGTGCCGATGCGCGGTCAGCGCGTGCACCGTCGCGAAGTCGGCGACCGCTTGGGCCACGACGACGTCGACCGCAGGACCGTACACCTCGCGAGCGTCGGCTTCGGTCACCCGTACGTCGGTCCCCACCGCGTCGACGACGGCCGCGGCCGCCATGCGCAGGAAGGTCGCACGCTTGCGTCGTCGTTCGATCAACTCGATCGGGAGCTCGGCGACCGCCGCCGCCACGACGATCCCCGGAAGCCCGACCCCGGAACCGAGATCCAGCATCCGGGTCGGGGCGGGGGAGAGCGCCGCCAGCGCGTCGGCGTACGCGAACCCTTGCGCGACGTGGCGCTCGAGGTTCGCGAACGCCTTCGGGGACATCAGGTCGAGCGTGTCGTGGTAGCGCGCGATCAGCGCCCGATAGCGCTCGAGCGCCGCGTCCCGCTCAGTCGGCGGCCGAAGTTTCACGTGAAACACCGCCCCGTCGCTTCACGTGCACAAGCAGGGCGGTGACGTCGCTATCGCGGACCCCCCGGAGCCGCTGGGCCGCGCCAAGCGTCGCGGGGCGATGGCGCTGCAGCACCTCGCGCCCTTCGTTCGACAGGCTCGGAACCTCCGTGAACGCCAACGACCGGAGTTCGATCCGCTCGTACGCCGTGCGGCCTTCGAGATGTCGCCGGCTGCGCTCGATGTACGCCTCGTAGCGGATCAGGTTCTCCACGCGCCGCGCTTCCTCGCGCGACAGGGGAGAGGCCGGTGCTCCGACCCGTGCGACGACCGACGCATGGCTCTCGCCCGGCCGCCGGAGCACCTTCGCTGCCTCTACGCCGTCCGACCGGGCGCCCTTCAGGCGGTCGACCTCGGCGTGCACGCGCGCCCAGGAAGTGCGGACCGCGTCGCGCCGGCGGTCGTCGACGAGACCCCAGGCGTGACCGATCTCCGTCAGCCGCTCGTCGGCGTTGTCCTGTCGGTGGAGGAGGCGGTGCTCGTTGCGGCTGGTGAGCATCCGGTACGGCTCGTCGACGCCCCAGCGGACCAGGTCGTCGAGCAACACCCCCAGGTAGCCCTGGTCGCGCCGCACCGTCACCGGCGCCGCACCGTCGGCGTGGCGCGCGGCGTTGACCCCCGCGATCAGACCCTGCGCCGCCGCCTCCTCGTAGCCGCTGGTGCCGTTGATCTGGCCGGCGCTGAACAGTCCCGGAAGCGCCTTCGACATCATCGACACGTCGAGCTGCGACGGGTCGAGCGCGTCGTACTCGACGGCGTACGCATACCGTTGGATCTCGGCCCGCTCGAACCCGGGGAGGGTGCGGATCATGGCGTCCTGCAGCTGCGGCGGCATCGACGAGGAGAACCCCTGGAGGTACACCTCGCTCGTGTCCACCCCATCCGGCTCGACGAACAGCAGGTGGCGGTCCTTGTCGGCGAACTTGACGACCTTGTCCTCGATCGACGGGCAGTAGCGCGGACCCTCGCCCTCGATATCGCCACCGTACATCGCAGATTCGTGCAAGTTCTCCTGAATCAGACGGTGCGTCATGGGAGTCGTGCGTGTGAGCCAAGTTGGCGACGAATCGGCGCGCGGTCCGGGACGGCCGCTGAAGCTGCCCGGCGGCCGGTCGGCGGGCACCGCCTCGAGCGCCGCGAAGTCGACCGAGTCGGAACGGATCCGCGGTGGCGTACCGGTCTTGAAGCGGTGCAACGCGTGCCCGGTCTCCACGAGGCCTCGCGAGAGGTGGCGCGCCGGCGCCTCGCCCTGCCGGCCGGCCTCCCGACTCTTGCGGCCGTACCAGACGACGCCGGCCAGGAACGTGCCGGTGCAGAGCACCACCGACGGCGCCCGCACCACCCGGCCGTCGGTCAGCGCGACGCCGCGCACGCGGCCGTCCTCGACGTGCGGCGCCGCGACCTCGCCCCGTACGATCTCGATCCCCGGCGTCGCCTCGATCCGGGCACGTGCGGCGCTGGCGTAGGCGTCGCGCTCGTTCTGAACGCGCAGCGACTGGACCGCCGGCCCCTTGCTCGCGTTGAGCGTGCGCGCGTGGATCGCGGTGGCGTCGGCGAGCTCGCCCATCGCCCCGCCGAGCGCGTGCACCTCGAACACCAGCTGCGACTTGCCGGGACCGCCGATCGCCGGGTTGCACGGCATCAGCCCGATCCGATCGGGATGCGGCAACGCCAGCGCCACACGGGCCCCGAGCCGCGCCGCGGCGAGCGACGCTTCGATGCCCGCGTGGCCTCCGCCGACCACGATCACGTCGAACTGCACCTCGGTCGCCCCCTCTCCGGTCCGACGGGCACGTGCCTCGCCGGCGAACCTCGAGCATAGCGTGAACCGGACCGGTCGCCGGCAGTCCAGGCGGCGGCGTCTGATAGGATGCTCGTCAGCCCTTCGGGGCGGAGGACCCGCCGAATGAATCACGATCGATCCATCTGGGACGACATTCTCGCGTACGTCCGGGAGCAGATCCCCGACGTCGAATACAGGACCTGGTTCCAACAGGTGCGGCCCCTCGGGGTCGAGAACGGCGCGTACACCATCGGGGTTCCGCACTCGTTCGCGCGCGACTGGCTCAAGTCCCACTACGCCCCGGTCCTCGAAACGGCGCTCAAGGATCTCGGCGCCTCCGCTCCGAAGGTCGCCTTCCAGGTGGTCCCGTTCCAACAGACCGAACAGCAGGACATGTTCAAGGCGGCCGAAACCGAGTCCGCACCGGTCCGCAAGGCGCCCGCCCCGGCGGCCCTCAATCCGAAGTACGTGTTCAGCAACTTCGTCGTCGGGCCGAACAACAACCTGGCCCACGCCGCCGCCCTGGCGGTGGCCGAGGCGCCGGGCCGCGCCTACAATCCGCTGTTCCTCTACGGCGACGCCGGCCTCGGCAAGACGCACCTGATGCACGCCGTCGGGCATGCGGTGCTCGGTCGGTATCCGGACCTGCAGATCGAGTACGTGACCACCGAGACGTTCACGAACGACCTGATCACCGCGATCCGCGAGGACCGGATGACCGCGTTCCGCGACCGCTACCGCTCGATCGACCTGCTGCTGATCGACGACGTCCAGTTCATCGCCGGCAAGGAGCGCACCCAGGAGGAGTTCTTCCACACCTTCAACGCGCTCTACGAGTCGGGCAAGCAGATCATCGTGAGCTCCGACCGCCCGCCGAAGGACATCCCCACCCTCGAGAACCGCCTCCGCAGCCGCTTCGAGTGGGGCCTGATCACGGACATCCAGCCGCCCGAGCTCGAGACGCGCATCGCGATCCTCACCATGAACGCGGAGTACCGCGGCGTGAAGGTTCCGGACGAAGTGATCGACTACATCGCCCGGCACGCGACCAGCAACATCCGCGAGCTCGAAGGCGCCCTGGTGCGCGTGATCGTGTTCGCCAGCATGAACGACGTGCCGCTCACCCGGCAGGGCGCGGCGCAGGCGCTCTCCGACGTGTTCGCGCCCAGCGAGACGGCGCTCACGATGCCGGAGATCCTGCGCGTGGTCGCCAAGAAGTTCGGCGCCGAGCCGGACGAGGTCCTCTCGAAGGGGAGACGCCAGGAGCTCGTCGTGCCCCGCATGGTCGCCATGCACCTGATCCGCGACCTCACGACGCACTCGTTCCCCGAGATCGG
>SLSQ01000303.1 GCA_007130355.1 Trueperaceae bacterium | reverse complement strand
TCCGCGACGGCGCGATCGGCGACCACCGACGCCTCGGCGTGGGGAACGTCGTGCACGTCGTAGCCGAGGGCGCGGACGTGGGCGTCGCCGGCGCGCGTCAGGTGCTGCACGCCGAGGTGCACCGTGCGCCAACCGGCGTCGCGCAGCGTGGCCGCGAGGTGCCGGGCGTCCGGCCGCAGGCGCCAGTCGAACGGCGGGTGGGCCAGCCCGAGCATGCCCACGTCGTGCGCGTGCCGGCCGGTATAGAGCGCGGCGCGGCTGGGGCTGCACTGCGGGGCGGTACAGAAGTGGTTCGCGAAGCGCACGCCGTCGGCGGCGAGCGCGTCGAGCGCGTCGGACGGCACGGCACGGCGGCCGTAGCAGCCGAGGTGCCGGCCCAGGTCGTGCGCGTCGATCATCACGATGCCGGCGGGCCGGGGCGGAACGGACGGCACGGACGGGGTCGAGGGCATGGCCCGATCGTACGTCGTCCCGTGGCCGGTACGATGCGGGCATGACCGAACCCGAGGGCATGAACCCGCCGGCCGCGGCTCCGGACGCCCGCCGCGCGCTCCGGCACCTGACCGCGTCCCTCGCCTACCGGACGACCGTCGTGTTGCGCGATGCGCCTCCGAGCCTCGCGACCCTCGCGCCGCCCGAAGGGGTCCGGACCCCGGTCGCGCTGCTGCGGCACGTCAGCGACCTGATCGAACGCGCCGCCGTGCGCGTCGCGGGCGACGCCGCCGCGCTGGAACCGCGCCCGGAGGAACGGGCCGACGCCGACGACGATCCGGTCCGGGTCTGGGCGGGCGAGACCGAACGCGTCTACCTGGCGTTCGCCGCGCTCGACGCGGCGTTCGCCGACGACGCCGCCTGGGCGAGCCTCGACGCGAAGCGGTGCCACCAACTGATCCAGGGGCCGCTCCTCGACGTGGCGGCCCACGTGGGGCAGCTGGCCCTCCTGCGGCGCCTGGCCGGGTCTCCGGTCCCCGAGGTGCGCTACCCGAGCGCGCCGATCCGCATCGGTCGGCTCGGGAAGGACCAGCCGCTTTCGTGAACCGGGCAGGGGGGACCGGCGCCGTGCGCGCCGGTCCGGGGGCGGAATGCTGATCTTCCTGGGCCGCCGCGTCCTGCTGGCGGTGCCGACCCTGCTGGGCGTGGCGGCGATCGTGTTCCTGCTCATGCGCGCCGTGCCCGGCGACGTCGTCACGAACTTGGTGGGGCTCGAGGGGAACGTCTCGGTCGAGCGGATGGCGGAACTGCGGCGGATGTTCGGGCTGGACCTTCCGGTGCACGAGCAGTTCGGTCAGTGGCTCGCCGCCGCCGTGCAGGGCGACCTCGGCAGCTCGCTCCGGACCGGCCGTCCGGTCGCGACCGACCTGGCGCTGCGCTTCCCGGTGACCCTCCAGCTGACGCTCTCCGCCCTGACGATCGCCCTGGCGATCGCCGTGCCGCTGGGCGTGGTCGCCGCCCTGCACCGGGGGCGGTGGCCGGACGGACTCGCGTCGCTGATCGCGCTGCTCGGCCTCTCCGTGCCCGGCTTCTTCCTCGGCATCCTGCTGATCCTGGCGTTCTCGCTCGAGCTGCGCTGGCTGCCACCGGCGGGGTACGTGGCGTTCTCCGAGGACCCGGTCGAGAACCTGCGGCACATGGTGCTCCCCGCCCTGTCGCTCGGTCTGGTGCTGGCGGCCGCCACCACCCGGATCGTGCGCTCGTCGCTGCTCGAGACGCTGCACCGCGACTACGTGCGCACCGCGCGGGCCAAGGGGGTGCGCGAGGGCACCGTCACCGTCCGCCACGCCCTGCGGACCGCGCTGATCCCGGTGGTGACCGTCGTCGGGCTCCAGTTCGGGCAGCTCCTCGGCGGCGCGGTGATCATCGAGCAGGTGTTCAGCCTGCCCGGCGTCGGCCGGTTCGCGCTGGAGGGGATCAACCTCCGCGACTACCCGGTGGTGCAGGGCGCCGTGCTGCTGATCGCCGTCGCCTTCGTCGCGGTCAATCTGCTCGTCGACGTCGCCTACGCGCTGATCGACCCGAGGGTCCGCTATGGCTGAGGTGGCCGGCGCACCGGTGCGCGGCGCGCGCACCGCCGCACGTGGCCGTGCGCGCGAGGCGTGGTCCCGACTCCTGTTCGGCGTGGGCGGGATCGGTGCGGCGCTGGTGCTCGTCGCGAGCGTCGCGGCGGTGGCGGCCCCGTGGGTCGCGCCGTACGATCCCCTCGCCCTCGCGCCCGCCGACAGGCTCCAGGGCCCCACCTCCGAGCACTGGCTCGGGACCGACCAGTACGGCCGCGACACCCTCTCGAGGATCGTCCACGGCGGGCGGGCCTCGCTGTCGGTGGCGTTCGCGTCGGTGGCGTTCGCGCTGCTGGTCGGGGGAACCCTCGGGGCGCTGGCCGGCTTCTACCGGGGGGTGGTCGACGGCGTCGTGATGCGCGTGACCGACGTGCTGCTGTCGTTCCCGGCGATCCTGTTGGCGATCGCGCTGCTCGCCTTTCTGGGCGGCGGCTTCGTGAACCTGGTGCTCGCGATCGGGGTGGTGTACGTCGGTCCGTTCGCCCGCGTCGCGCGGGCGGCGGTGATGACCGTCCGCGAGGAGCAGTACGTCGAGGCGGCCCGCTCGCTCGGCGCGCGCGACCTGCGGATCCTGGCCGCGGCGGTCCTGCCCGGCGCCGCCGCCCCGCTGCTGGTCGAGACCACGCTGCGGCTCGCCTACGCGATCCTGGCCGAGGCGTCGCTGTCGTTCCTCGGCCTCGGGACCCAGCCGCCGACGCCCAGCTGGGGCATGATGATCGCCGAGGGACGGAGATTCTTGGCCCTGGCGCCGTGGGCGACGGTCGCGCCGGGGCTGGCGATCGTGCTGGTGGTCCTCGGGTTCAACCTGCTCGGGGACGGGCTCCGCGATGCGCTGGACCCCAGACTGCGCGGCCGCGGTCGCGCCTGACCCCCGGCCCGGCCGGTATCCTCGGTCCCGAAGTCCCCACACTTGGAGGTACCGCATGATCCGACGCTCCCTGATCGTTCTCCTCTTCGCGGCGATCGCGGTCGCGGGGACCGCGGCGGCGCAGTCGACCGGCGGCGTGCTCCGGGCCGGCATGCAGGCCGACCCGGTCGGCCTCGACCCGCACATCACCGGCGCCACCGCCACGCGCAACATGCTCGAGAACGTCTACGACACGCTCGTGATGTTCGATTCGAGCCTCCAGATCGTGCCGGGGCTGGCGGAGTCGTGGGAGGCGAGCGACGACGGCCGCACCTGGACCTTCACGCTCCGCGAGAACGCCATGTTCCACGACGGTTCTCCGGTCACCGCCGGAGACGTGGCGTTCTCGATCTCGCGCATCAAGGATCCGGACGTCGCCTCGCCCCGTGGCGACGACTTCGCCGTGGTCGACTCCATCGACGTACCCGACGACCGTACGGTGGTGCTGAACTTGGCCGAGCCGTTCTCGCCGCTGCTGTCGAAGCTCGCGCACAGCCTCAACGTGATCGTTCCCGAAGCGGTCGTCCGCGAGCACGGCGACCTGCAGGAGGTCGTGGTCGGAAGCGGCCCGTTCCGCTTCGTCGAGTACCTGCCGCAGACCCGGATGGTGCTCGAGCGCTTCGACGACCACTGGGCCACCGACGCCGACGGGAACGCGCTGCCGTACCTCGACGGCATCACCTTCCAGTTCTACCCGGACCCGACCTCCCGCACCACGGCGGTGCAGACCGGCGCCGTCGACTGGATCGAGTACGTTCCGGCCGCCGACGTCGACGTCCTCGACGCCGACCCCGAGGTCGAGGTCGTGGGCGGCCTCTCCGCGAACTTCCGCAGCGTCTACCTCAACGTCGCGCGCGCGCCGTTCGATGACCCGCACGTGCGGCGCGCGTTCTCGTACGCGATCGACGAGCAGGCGGTCGTCGACCTCGCCCTGTTCGGCACCGGCGGCGTGCCCGCGACCGGCACCACCATCCCCGCCTCGAACCACTACGGCGTGCGCGACAGCCCGTACGTCGGCCGCGACCTCGAGGCCGCCCGCGCCGAGATGGCCGCCTCGAGCGTGCCGGACGGCTTCGAGTTCGACCTCTACGTCACCACCACCTACGACTTCCTGCGCACGCCGGCCGAGGTGGTCCAGGCGAACCTGGCCGAGATCGGCGTGACCGCGAACATCGTGGCCGAGGACTGGAGCATCTACCTGCCCAAGGCGCTCGAAGGCGACTTCGACGCCACCATCCTGGGCGAATCGGGCCAGAGCGACCCGGACGACTTCCTGTTCAACGTCTTCTACACCGACAACGGCGGCAACCTCGGGAACTACTCGAACCCCGAGGTGGACGTGCTGCTCGAGCGCGGCCGCCAAGTGTCCGATCCGGAGGAGCGGCGCGAGATCTACCTCGAGGCCCAGCGCCTGATCCTCGAGGACGCGGCGCACGTGTTCCTGTTCCACTCGTCGCAGTACGAGGCGATCCGGGGCGAGGTGCGTGGCTTCGAGCACTTCCCGAACACCAGCTACCTGGGACTGCGGACCACCTGGCTCGATCGCTGAGCCGACCGGCGCGGAACAGGACGCGCCGACCGAACGGACCGGGCGGCGGGGAGGACCCCGCCGCCCGGTCGCGTGCGCCTCGGACCCGTCCCGGCCGCGTCAGCCGGCGCCGAGGTCGCCGAACCAGACCCAGAAGATCTCGGCGCCCTCGTCGCCGGCGACCGCCCAGTGCGCCTCGCCGGCCGGGATCAGGGTGACCTCGCCGGCCGAGACGGTGAACGGGGCGCCGCCGCTCTCGCCGCGCAGCGAGCCGCGCACGATCAGGGAGAGCTCGTCGGCCGCGTGCGCGCCCGTGCCCTCCACCGGCACCCGCTGCCCCGGCGCGAGCCGGACGCTGCCGGCCCGCAACGCCGCGCCTTCGCGTGCCGCGAGGTCCAGCAGCGTCCGCACGCCGGTCTCGCCCTCCGTGCCCTCGTGCAGCGGCCAACGACGCACCCGTCAGCTCCGGTGCCGGTGTACCGGCAGGTCTTCGGCCGGCAGGGGGGCCAGGCCGCGGATCAGGTCGGACGCCTTCTCGGCGATCATCATCACGGGCGCGTAGATGTTCGCGTTCGTGACGTGCGGCATCACCGAGGCGTCCACCACGCGCAGGCCCTCCGTGCCGTGCACCCCCATGGTGGTCGGGTCGACCACCGCCTCCGGGTCGCTGGACGGTCCCATCTTGGCGGTGCAGGACGGGTGGAGCGCCGTCTCGGCGTCCTTGGCGACCCAGTCGAGGATCTGCTGGTCGCTCTCGACCTCCGGTCCGGGCGACAGCTCGCCGGCGTCGTACGGCGCGAACGCCGGCTGCGACAGGATCTTGCGGGCCGTGCGGATCGCTTCGATCCACTCGCGCCGGTCCCGTTCGGTCGACAAGTAGTTGAACCGCATCGACGGCTTCGCGCGCGGGTCGGTCGACACGATCTTCAGCTCGCCGCGGACGTCGGAGAACATCGGTCCGACGTGCACCTGGTAGCCGTGACCCGTGGCTGGGCTGCTCCCGTCGTAGCGGACGGCGAGCGGCAGGAAGTGGAACATCAGGTTCGGCCAGTCGACCTCGTCGTTCGACCGCACGAAGCCGCCGCCCTCGAAGTGGTTCGTGGCGCCCGCGCCGCTGCGGAAGAACAGCCACTGCGCCCCCACCCACGGCCGGCGCCACCAGGCCAACCACGGCGCCATCGACACCGGCTGCTTGCAGGCATGCTGGATGTACACCTCGAGGTGGTCCTGCAGGTTGGCGCCGACGCCGGGCAGGTCCTCGACCACGTCGATGCCGAGCGAGCGCAGGTGATCGGCCGGGCCGACGCCGCTCAGTTGCAGCAGCTGCGGCGTGGCGATCGCGCCGCCGGCCAGGACCACCTCCCCGGCCAGGATCCGTTCGGTCCGCCCGCGGTGGACCACCTCGACCCCGATGGCGCGGGACCCCTCGAACAGGATGCGCGTCACGAAGGCGCGGGTACGGACCTCGAGGTTCGGTCGGTGCATCACCGGGTGCAGGTAGGCGCGCGAGGCGGAGAGGCGCCGGCCGTGCCGGACGTTCCGATCGAACGGGGCGAACCCCTCCTGCTTGGCGCCGTTCACGTCGTCGGTGCGGTCGTAGCCCGCCTGCCGCGCCGCCTCGAAGAACGCCTGGTAGAGGGGGTTCGTGGCCGGGCCGCGCTCCAGCTCGAGCGGACCGTCGTCGCCACGGTAGGGGCTCTCCCCGCCGGTCCAGGTCTCCATCCGCTTGAAGTACGGGAGGCAGTGCGCGTAGTCCCAGCTCTCCATGCCGGGCCGTTGCGCCCAGCGGTCGTAGTCCATCGGGTTGCCGCGCTGGAAGATCATCCCGTTGATGCTCGACGACCCCCCGAGGATCTTGCCGCGCGCGTGGTAGACGCGCCGGCCGCCCATGTACGGCTCCGGGTCCGACTCGTACTTCCAGTCGTAGAAGCGGCTCCCGATCGGGAACGGCAGCGCGGCGGGCATCTGGATCAGCACGTCCCAGAGCGAGTCGGGTCGGCCGGCCTCGAGGACCAGCACGTTCGTGTCGGCGTCTTCGCTGAGGCGCGCCGCCAGCGCCGAACCGGCGGACCCGCCACCGATCACGAGCACGTCGGGGCGCCGGCTCATGCGGACGGCTCCGGAACTCGGGCGCGGCGTGCTTCGGTGCGGCGTCGGTGCATGATCGTCTCCTTCTCGCAGGGGGGCGCGCGACCCGAAGGGTCGCGCG
>SLSQ01000062.1 GCA_007130355.1 Trueperaceae bacterium | reverse complement strand
GATCCATCGCCGCCGCCGTAAACGTAATCGCCGCCGTCAACGTCGTCTTCCCATGATCCACATGCCCAATCGTCCCAATATTCACATGCGGCTTCGTACGCTCGAACGTCGCTTTCGCCATGATCTCCGTCCTCTCTTGGTGCGCTCGCGTCGCCGTCTCGGGGGGGTATGGGGCCCGCAGCGGCAGACGAGGAGCGATCCGCTTCGGTGCTGCCGGCACGGATCGCGCTTCCTCGGTTCGGGTCCTGATGGTTGGAGCTCGTGGACGGACTTGAACCGTCGACCTCTCCCTTACCAAGGGAGTGCTCTACCGCTGAGCTACACGAGCCTACCGGGGCCCGGATCGGCGACCGGACGTGGCGTCCGATCGCCTGGAGCGGGAGACGGGATTCGAACCCGCGACATTCAGCTTGGGAAGCTGACGCTCTACCGACTGAGCTACTCCCGCACGGAGTGCCGGGACCGGGGTCCCGCATCCGAGCCTCGGCCGCGCGGCGGCGACCGGACCTCGCGGTTCTGGTGGGCAGGGCTGGATTCGAACCAGCGTAGGCGAAGCCAACGGATTTACAGTCCGTCCCCTTTAACCACTCGGGCACCTGCCCCCGACCTCGAAGCCGTGCGAACGCGCGTCCCGGCGTTGGAGCCACCCATCGGAATCGAACCGACAACCTTCCGATTACAAGTCGGATGCTCTACCAGTTGAGCTAGGGTGGCAGTCTCCGATCAGGCAGCGTCCAGACGCCGTTTCTCGCGTCCGGTCATGGAGACTAGCACGGGGTCCGGGGGGTGTCAACGGGAGCACGGAGGGCGCCTGCGAGCGTGCGCGCGGCGTCCCTCGGCGCGCTCGCCCCGGTCCCCGAACGCGCGCTCGATCGGGGGCCGGGGCGGGCGGCGGAACGGCGTCGCCCTCGCGGTAGGTGGCGCCCCCGACCCTCTGGTAGAGTCCGGGCCAGGAGGTCACGGAGATGCGAATCGGCCCGGTGGGCATATGGGAAATTCTGATCATTCTCGTCGTGATTCTGCTCATCTTCGGACCGCGGCGGCTCCCCGAGATGGCGAAGGGGCTCGGCCAGTCGGTCCGCGAGTTCCGCAAGGGGATCCGCGACATGAAGAACGAGTTCGACGGCGAACCGGAACGGTCGAGCGAACGACCGGACCCCCCCAACCCCGCACGCCGCGACGGCGAGTCCCGGGAGCCGGCTTCGGCCGCCCGGACGGAACCGGCCGGCGCGGAACCCGCCGGCACGCGACCCAGCGGCGACGACACCGAACCGAACGGCACGGAGCCCAGGCGCACCGACGCCGGCGCCTGAACCGACCGGACGCGACGCCAGATCCGTACGCGCCTCCGGCGCGCGGGACGTCATGACGCTCCTCGACCACCTCGCCGAACTCCGCACCCGCCTGTTCATCGCGCTCGGGGCCTGGATCGTGGCCGCGGGCGTCTGCTTCGGGTTCCGGTTCCGCCTGCTCGCCTGGCTGCAGGCGCCGCTGCCCGAGGCGATGACCCTCAACTACTTCTCGATCCTCGAGCCGTTCGTCACCAGCATGCAGATCGCCTCCTTCTTCGGGCTGGTGCTGGCGGCGCCGGTGCTGGTCGGGCAGATCTGGGGGTTCCTCGCCCCCGGCCTCTACCCCGACGAACGGCGCTACGCCGTCCCGTTCATCCTCCTCTCCGCCGGCGCCTTCGTCGCGGGCGTCGCCTTCGCCTACTTCGTGGTGCTGCCGATGACGCTTCCGATCCTGCTCGGCTTCCTCGGCGAGCAGGCCACGGGCGTCCTCTCGATCGGCCGCTACATCGGGAACGTGCTGATGCTGATGGCGCTGTTCGGGATCATGTTCGAGATGCCGGTGCTCGCCTACCTGCTGGCGCGCCTCGGCCTGATCCGGCACGAGGCGATGGTCCGAACGCGCCGCTACGCCATCGTGATCGGGTTGGTCGCCGCGGCCCTGATCTCGCCCACCGGCGATCCGTTCAACTTCGCGCTCGTGGCGATTCCGCTCGTGATACTTTACGAACTCAGCATCGTCGTCGTCCGCGCGTCTCAACGGAAGGAACCCCATGGAACCCAAGATCCGGACCCTTCGTGATCAGATCGACGTCCTGAACCTCGAGATCCTCGAGAAGCTGTCGCAGAGGGCGGCGATCGCCGAAGCGATCGGCGAGTTGCAGACGCAGACCGGATCGTCGCACTACGACCCCGTGCGCGAGCAGGAGATGCTCGACACGCTCACGGCCGCGAACGAGGGACCGTTCTCCGACGCGACCGTCAAGAGCCTCTTCAAGCAGATCTTCCAGGCGTCGATGCACCTCGAGGTCGAGCAAGCGAAGAAGTCGTACCTGATCTCCCGGGCCGAGGATCGCCCCGACACGGTGGTCCGCGTCGGCGAGATCGAGGTCGGAGGGAACGGGTCGCCGGTCCTGATCGCGGGACCGTGCGCCATCGAGTCGAAGGAGCAGGTCGAGTTCACCGCCGAGCGCCTCGCCTCGCGCGGGGTGAAGCTGTTCCGCGGCGGCGCCTACAAGCCGCGGACCGACCCGTACTCGTTCCAGGGGCTCGGGGTCGAGGGGCTTCGGATCGGACGCGAGGCGTGCGACCGGTACGGCCTCAAGTTCGTCGCCGAGATCATGGACGCCCGCGACCTCGCCGCCTGCGAGGAGCACGTCGACGTGCTCCAGATCGGCGCCCGCAACATGCAGAACTTCACCCTGCTGCGCGCCGTCGGCCGTAGCTCGAAGCCGGTCCTCCTCAAGCGCGGACTCTCAGCCACCATCCAGGAGTGGGTGATGGCCGCGGAGTACCTGCTGTACGAGGGCAACCCGAACGTGATGCTCTGCGAGCGTGGGATCCGCACCTACGAGCCGACCACCCGAAACACCCTCGACGTCTCCGCCGTCGCCCTCGCCAAGCAGGAGACGCACCTGCCGGTGTTCGTCGACGTGACGCACTCCGGCGGCCGTCGCGACCTGCTCGTGCCGCTCACCAAGGCCGCCCTGGCGGTCGGCGCCGACGGGATCATGACCGAGGTGCACCCGAACCCCGCCGTCGCCCTCTCCGACCAGAAGCAGCAGATGGACTTCGACACCTTCGACGCCTACCTCGAGGCGACCGGGTACCACAAGAAGCTGACGCCCGAACGCCACGAGGTGTACGGCTTCTGATCGCGCCTCCGCGCCCCCGGCGCCGAGGCGGGGACGGTCGACCGTGCTGAACGAATTGCTCGGGCTGGTGCAGCGCGCCACCGAGGTGCGCCCGACCTACCACGCCGCGCGCTGCCTGGCGGTCCGTCAGTCCCCTGCCGCCTGCACGCGCTGCGCCGACGTCTGTCCGCACGACGCGGTCACGGTGCGACCGGGCGGGGTCGAGATCGATCCGCTCGACTGCACCGGCTGTGGCCTCTGCGTGCAGGCGTGCCCGTCGCAGGCCCTCGAACCGAACGTTCGGCTCGGCCCCGGCCGCTCCGTGAAGTGCTCCCGCGTGGACGGCGACGCGCAGACCGTGACCTGCCTCGCCCGACTTCGCCCCACCGACCTGCACGGACTCGTACGTGGCCGGGACGGTGCGGTGCTCGCCCACGGCGACTGCGCGCAGTGCGACGTCGGCGACCGCTCGGTGCCCGACCGCGTCCGCGCCACCGTCGAGAACGCCGAGGCGCTGCTGCGCCTGCGTGGCACGACCGGCGCGACCCTCCGGATCGAACGACGCGAGCGCCTGGACGACGACGGGGGCGCCCGCACGCTCGACCGACGGGCGCTCCTGCGCGGCGGCTGGGACGGAGCGAAGCGCGGGGCGGCCGACCTGCTCGCGCCGCTCGACGCGGGGCCCGACGAGGCCGAGCGGCCGGCCGAGGCGCGGCGCCGCTGGCGGGCGCTCGAACTCGCCGACCTCGCCGACGACGCACCGGTGCCGTGGCCGGTGCCGCGCGTGTCCGACGCCTGCATCCTCTGCCCGGTCTGCACCCGCGTCTGCCCGACCGACGCCTTCGCGCGCCGCTACGACGACGACGGTGGAGGGGCGTTGATGCTGGCGCCCGACCGCTGCGTCGGCTGCGACGCCTGCGTCGACGCCTGCCCGGTCGACGCGATTTCCATGGACGCCACGCCGACCTGGGGCGAGATCGCGCACGGCCCCACCGAAGCGTTCCGGCGCGCGGCCGACGGTCCGGACGCGACGGGGACGATGCCCCGCGAGCGATGAGCGGGCGACCGGTACACTGAACGCATGACCGTCGACGTGTGGATCCACGACGCCGTGAAGGCGGCCGGCCCCAAGGGAGCCACGGTGCGCGAGATCCAACGTTGGATCGACGAGCACCGCCACGAGGAGCTCGCCGTCGACACGATCGAGATCGGGCTCGCGCGCCTCGAGGAGGCCGGTCGGGTCCGCCGCGAGGACGACGATCGCTACGTCGACGCGCCCAAGCTCGACGCCGACGAAGCCGCCAAACGCCTCTTCGGCGGCTGACCCCGTTCGGTCCACCTCCCCGCCCCCGCCGCGCCGTCCGCGGCGACGAAAGGACGCCCGTGCCGAACCCCGACGCCGCTTCGTTCCGCGACCTTCAGGACTTCTACGACGTCGACGCGCTGCTGAGCGCCGACGAACGGATGATCCGCGACGGCGTCCGCGAGTACGTCCGCGGCGAACTGCTCCCCCACGTCGGCGGCTGGTGGCGCGACGGCGTCTTCCCGGAGCACCTGCCGCGCGCCTTCGGCGAGATGGGCATGCTCGGGGCGATGCTGCCGGAACGCTACGGCGGTTCGGACGCCACCGCCACCGCCTACGGACTCCTGAACCGCGAGCTCGAGTACGCCGACAGCGGTCTGCGCAGCTTCGTGAGCGTCCAGTCGAGCCTGGTCATGTGGCCGATCCACGCCTACGGCAGCGAGACCCTCAAGGAGGCGTGGCTGCCGCGCCTCGCCTCGGGCGAGGCGATCGGCTGCTTCGGCCTCACCGAACCGGACGCCGGCAGCGACCCGGGGGCGATGAAGACCCGCTGCCGCAAGGTCGGCGACGCCTGGACGATCCGCGGCACCAAACGCTGGATCACGAGCGGCACCAGCGCCGACGTCGCGATCGTGTGGGCCCGCGACGAGGACTCCGGCCGCGTCCTAGGGTTCGTGGTCGAGACCGACCGGGACGGCTTCCGCTCGGAGGACGTCGCCACCAAGGCGTCGATGCGCGCCTCCGTCACGAGCGAGCTGTTCCTCGACGAGGTGGCGGTCCCCGACGCCGCGCGCCTCGACGTCGTCGGCCTGAAGGGCGCACTCTCCTGCCTGAACCAGGCGCGGTACGGCATCGCCCACGGCGTGGTCGGCGCCGGCTTCGCCTGCTTCGAAGAGGCGGTCGCCTACCTCGAGGAGCGCCCTTCGTTCGGCGAACCGCTGACGGCGAAGCAGCTGGTCCAGGCACGCCTCGCCGACATGCTCGGCGATCTGACGCGGGCGAGCCTGCTCGCCTACCGCCTCGGCCGGCTCAAGGAGGAGGGGGGCGACACGCCCGCACGGGTCAGCCTCGCCAAGCGCGACAACGTCCGGGCGGCGTTGGCGACCGCGCGGTCGGCCCGAGAACTGCTCGGCGGGAACGGGATCACGACCGAGTACGCCGCGATCCGGCACATGCTGAACCTGGAGACGGTGTCGACGTACGAAGGCACGGACACGGTCCACACGCTGATCCTAGGACGCGAGATCACCGGCCGAGCCGCCTTCTGAGGGCCCCGCGGCGGGCGGCGCCGAACCGAGCGCCGTGCGACGTCCGCCTCACGGCGCGAGCTCAGAACGGACCGGCCGGACCGACCGCCCAGGTGGCGAGCGTGAGGACCGCTCCGAACGCGGCCCGGCCCAGGTGGTTCGCCGCCACCACCGACCGCAGCACGATGCGGGCGTAGGCGTACGAGACGACCGACGCGAGCGCCGCACCGGTCGCCACGATCCAGGGGCTCTCGTGCAGTCCGTGCACGGCACCCACGCCGCCGACCGTCAGGCTCGCCGCCGCGATCATGAACCCGGCGGCGAGCCGCGGTTTGCGTCGCACCACCGTCCAAGCGCCGAAGGTCGCGGTCACGGCGTACCCGATCGCGAGCGCGGCGACGACCCAGCTCACGGAGCCTCCGTGGACTCCCCGACGTCCGCAGGCAGGTCCACGGACGCCTCCGCCGGGAGATCGACCGTCTCGAACGGGCGCCGGACCGTCCCCTTCGCCCGACGTGCCAACCAGGCATCGGCGCCCGACTCCGGGTCGACCACCATGCGGATCCGTGCCACGCCCGCCCGGCGCGCGAACCGCCGGATCGCTCCGAGCGCCTCGGCGTCGGTCGGCGCCAGCCCCGGATCGGCCCGCCACCCTTCCGAGCGCAGGTCGTGCGGATCCAGATCGTTGGCGGAGAGGAGGCGTTCGCCGCTCCGCTCGAGCCGGGCCCGGACCGCCTCGGTCAGGTGCCACGGCTGACCGACCAGCGCGACCGTGTCCGCGGACGGCCGCGCCGCACCGGTCGCCGGCGTCCGCCGTGGCGGACGCGCGTCGGCCCGGTGGGTCTGCCACAGGCGCCGCAGCTCCGACGTGGGCGCGACCTCCGCGAGCAGTCGGGTGGCGACCCGCTCGAGGTCGGCGTGCGCCAGGTCGGCCGGCACGCCGGTGATCGCGGGCAGTCCGGGGACGCCGCGCGCCAACGTCCCCGGCAGGTCGGCGACGAACGGATCCTGGGCGCTGCCGCGCGCCCCGTCGTAGCCGGCGTTGAGGTCGGGCACCACGATCCGGTCGCACGCCCCGGAGAGCGCGAGCGCCTCGACGACCGCGCCGCGGAAGGCGCGGCCGGAGGCGACGGCGACGCGCGGATCCTCGGCCGCGCGGGCGAGGCGGTCCGGCTCCGCCGTCACGATCGTCGCGCCCGCCGCGCGAAGCAGCCGATCCCAGAACGGTCCGTACCGGTCCCACAACAACGAAGTGACGAAGCCGACGCGCATGAGGCGCCACGCTACCACGCGCGTCCGGCGGCGCCGTGGTAGCGTCCGGACGCCGTGGGCGACGGCGCTTCGCCCACCGTGCGCGCCCAGATGACCGGACCCTCGCTCCTCGCCCCGACCACCGCCGAACCGCTCGCCACCGCCCTCTCGGCGCTCATCGTCGCGGTCGCGGCGCCGTACCTGGCGCTGCTGCTGCTCGCGCTGCGGGACGTGGCACGGTCCGGCCCGCCCGGGCGTGCGGCACCGCTCCCCGGGCCGCCGCCGTCGGTGTCGGTCGTCGTCCCTGCGCACGACGAGGAGCGCTCGCTGCCCGCCCTGATCGATGCGCTCCAGCAGCAGCGCTACGACGGCCCGGTCGAGTTCGTCCTGGTGGACGACCGTTCGCGCGACCGGACCGGAGCGCTGATCCGCGCCGCGGCCGACGAGGACCGGCGCGTGGTGCCGGTACGGATCGATCGCCCCGACCGACGCGCGGCACCGAAGGTCCACGCCGTGGCCCGCGGCATCCGTGCATCGTGCGGCGAGATCGTCCTGACCACCGACGCCGACTGCGTCCCGCCGCCCGGTTGGATCGACGCGATGGTGCGGCACCTGGGCGCGGACGGGACGATGGTCGTCGGAACCGTCGAGACGGCCCTGCCGGACGGACGACGCGGCTGGGTGCAGCGCCTCGAGGCGATCGACTGGCTCGCCCTGATGCTCGTGTCGCGCACCCTCGCGCGGTCCGGACGGGCGCTCGCGTCGAGCGCCAACAATCAGGGCTACCGCCGCGCCGCCTTCGAGGCGGCCGGAGGGTTCGGCGCCACCCGGCGCGCGCCGAGCGGCGACGAGGACCTGCTGGTGCAGCGACTCGGTCGGCTGCCGGGGGCCCGCATCGTCTTCGCCGGCGAACCGGACGCCCGCGTGCGGACGGAGCCGTCGCCGTCGTGGTGGGCGTTCCTCGGGCAGCGCCGGCGCTGGGTCTCGCGCTACCGCCACGCGGTCCACTACCGCCCCTCGTTCCTCGCCATGATGGGCCTGCTCGCCGCTCAGAGCGCGACGCTCGCGGCGGCGGTGGTGGCGCTGCCGTGGCTTCCGCAGGCGGCGCCGGCGGTGGCTTCGGCGTTCGCGGCGCAGGTCGCGGTGCAAGCGTACGGGGTGGCGCGCGGCGCGCGGCAGTTCGGTCGGCACGACCTCGTCGGACCGGAGCTGCTCGCGTGGGCCATCCTCTATCCGTTCGTCGTCGCCACGGTCACGGTGCTGGCGTTCGCGCGCAGCGGCGAGTGGCGCGCCGGAGCCGCCCCGTACCGGCGCCGCTGGTGGCGACGGCGGGTGCGCACGGTCCTGCGCGCGTTCCCGACCGGACCGGGACGGCGCGACGGCCGGTGATAGACTCGCGGCGACTCCGGCCGCTCTCAGCAGCGGCCGTTCACGAGCGGTACGGAGGTTCCAACCATGAAGGTCATGATCCTCGGTGGCGACGGCTTCTGCGGCTGGCCCACCGCCCTGCACCTGAGCGCCCACGGCCACGACGTTCTGATCGTGGACAACCTGAGCCGCCGGAACATCGACAACGAGCTCGAGGCCGGCAGCCTCACCCCCATCCGCCCGATGGGTACCCGCCTGAAGGCGTGGCAGGAGGCGAGCGGGCGTACGATGCGCTTCGAACGCCTCGACGTCGCGCAGAACTACCACCGCCTCCTCACCCTCCTGCTCGAGGAACGGCCCGACGCGATCGTCCACTTCGCCGAGCAACGCGCCGCGCCGTACTCGATGAAGTCCAGCGCCCACAAGCGCTACACCGTCGACAACAACGTCAGCGCCACCCACAACGTCCTCGCCGCCATCGTCGAAAGCGGCCTCGACGTGCACCTCGCCCACCTCGGCACCATGGGCGTCTACGGCTACGGCACGGCCGGCATGAAGATCCCCGAGGGCTACCTCCCCGTCGAGGTCACCACCGACGACGGCGACAAGGTCCGCCAGGAGATCCTCTACCCCGCCAACCCCGGGTCGATCTACCACATGACCAAGACCCTCGACCAGCTGCTCTTCGCCTACTACGCCAAGAACGACCGTCTCCGCATCACCGACCTGCACCAGGGCATCGTCTGGGGCACCCACACCCAGGAGACCAGCAGCGACGAACGGCTGATCAACCGCTTCGACTACGACGGCGACTACGGCACCGTCCTCAACCGCTTCCTGATGCAGGCCGCCGTCGGCTACCCCCTCACCGTCCACGGCACCGGCGGACAGACCCGCGCCTTCATCCACATCCAGGACACCGTCCGCTGCATCCACCTCGCCCTCGAGAACCCCCCCGAGCACGGCGAACGCGTCCGCATCCTCAACCAGATGACCGAGACCCACCGCGTCCGCGACCTCGCCGGCATCGTCGCCCGCATCGCCGGCGCCGAGGTCGCCTACGTCGATAATCCCCGCAACGAGGACGCCGAGAACGACCTCCACGTCAAGAACGACCGCTTCCTCGACCTGGGCCTGAAGCCCACCACCCTCGAGGACGGCCTCCTCGAAGAGGTCACCGACGTCGCGCGCAAGTACGCGGACCGCGCCGACCGCGACAAGATCCCCGCCACGAGCACGTGGACCCGCCGGCAGAAGCCGGGCGTACCGACGCCCGCGGCGACGCCTCGCTGACGTCGGGCCCGGCGTCGCCCCCACGAGGGAGGGCCGCGTGCGCATCGCGCTCTTCACCGAAACGTTCCTACCGAAGATCGACGGCGTGGTCACCCGCATCGTCCGCTCCCTGGAGCAGCTCCACGAGCTCGGCCACGAGGTCCTGATCTTCGCTCCCGGCCGGCCGCCCCCGACGGCGGCCGGCCACCGCGTGGTCCGGATCTCGAGCGTCCCGTTCTGGCCGTGGTACCCGGAGCTGTTCCTCGGCCTGCCCCGACCACGGATCGGACGCGAACTCGACCGCTTCGATCCCGACGTGGTGCACGTGGTGAACCCGGTGATCCTGGGCCTGTGGGGAACGATGGTGGCGCGGCAGCGCAATCTGCCGCTGCTGGCGAGCTACCACACCGACATCACGCAGTACGCCGAGCGTTTGCGGCTCTCGTTCCTCGGACCGTTCTCGCGCACCTTCCTGCGCGACGTGCACAACCAGGCGCACGTGAACCTCTGCACCAGCGGCCCGATGGTGAGCTCCGCCCGCGGCCTGGGGATCGAACGGGTGCGGCTCTGGCCGAAAGCGGTCGACACCGCGCTCCACCACCCGTCGAGGCGCACGCGCGCGATGCGGGAGCGCCTCACCGGCGGCGAGCCGGAGAAGCCGCTGCTGCTCTACGTCGGCCGTCTCTCCCCGGAGAAGCGGCTCGACTGGCTGTACGCACCGGTGACGCGGATCCCGGGCGTCCGCCTGGCGATGGTGGGGTCGGGCCCGGCCCGACGCGAGCTCGAGGAGCGCTTCGCCGGAACCCCGACGGTGTTCACCGGCTACCTGTCCGGGGAGGAGCTGGCCGCCGCCTACGCCTCGGCCGACGTCTTCGCCTTCCCGAGCGATACCGAGACCCTCGGCTTCGTCGCGATGGAGGCGATGGCCTCCGGCGTGCCGGTGGTCGGCGCGCGTGCCGGTGGCATCCCCGACGTGATCGAGCACGGCGTGAACGGGTACCTGTTCACGCCCGGCGACCTGGGCGAGTTCACCGAGCGCCTCGCCGAGCTGGTGCGGGACGAGGAGCTCCGGCGGCGCCTGGGCGAGGGCGCACGGGCGAGCGTCGAACCGTACGGCTGGCGGGCCGCCACCGAAGCGCTCGTCGACTTCTACGCCACCGCGATCCGGCTCCAGCGGCTGTTCGATCCCTCCGACGACCCGCCCCCCGCCCGCTCCCTCTCCGTCCTGCGGAGGCGACGGCGGACCTGAACCGGTCAGGCGGCAGCCGTTCAGACGGGCAGCACCACCGTGCGACCGTCGCTCCGTGCGATCCGGACCGCGGTCCCGAACGCCGCCTCGATCCGGCCCGCCTCGAGCGCCGCCTCCGGCGCCGCGTCCGCCACAATCCGGCCACGATGCACGATCGCCACGCGGTCGCAGCGGGCGGCGTGGTTCAGGTCGTGCAGCACCGACACCACGCCGAGCCCGTCGCGCGCCGCCTGGCGCGCGAACCGCAGGACGTCGGCCTGGAACCTCAGGTCCAGGTGCGTGGTCGGCTCGTCGAGCAGCAGCCACGCCGGTTCCTGGGCCAACGCTCGGGCCAGCGCCACGCGTTGCGCCTCGCCGCCGGAGAGCTCGTCGACCGTCCGCGCGCGGAACGCCCACACCTCGGTGCGGCGCATCGCCTGGTCGACGGCGGCGACGTCGTGCGCCCGCTCCGAACCGAAGAAGCCGAGGTGGGGCGCGCGTCCCATGGCGACCACGGCCCGGACGGTGAAGCCGGGCGGAAGCACGGGGCGCTGCGGTACGACGGCGATCCGGCGCGCGAGCGCGCGCCGCGAGAAACGGCGAAGGTCGCGGCCGCCGAGCGTGGCACGGCCGGCGGTCGGGCGCAGCAGGCCGGCCGCGACCGAGAGGAGCGTGGTCTTGCCCGCCCCGTTCGGTCCCACGATCCCGGTCCAGGAGCCGCGCTCGAACCGGATCGCGACGCCCGAGAGCGCCTCGTGCCCGCCCGGGTGGGCGTGGCGCACCCCCTCGAGGGCGAGCTCGGCGTCCGGCCGCTCGGGGTGCCGGCGCGGGATCACGAGCGCGCGCCGCGGCGCAGCAGGAGCAGGAAGAACGGGCCGCCGACGAGGGCGGTGACCACCCCGACCGGGATCTCGGCGGGCGCCAGCACCGTGCGCGCCGTCAGGTCGGCAAGGACCAGGAAGGCGGCGCCCCACACGGCGGCCAACGGCACGGCGCGCGCGTGCTCCGGACCGAACGCGAGCCGCACCGCGTGCGGCACGATCAGCCCCACGAAGCCGATCACGCCGACCGCGGCGACGGCGGTGGCGGTCACGGCGGTCGCCGCCCCGACCACCGCCCACTTGAACCGTTCGACCGGAAGGCCGAGGGAGCGGGCGGTGGTCTCGCCGGCCTGGAGCAGATCGAAGCCGCGACGCGCCGCGACCCCGACCACGAGCGCGGCCCCGACCACGAGCGCGAGCCGGACCAGGTCGTCCGGGCCGACGAAGGCGAAGCTGCCGAGCAGCCACGAGAGCACCCCGGCGGTGCGCTCGTGGGCGGCGAGCATCACGAAGCTGGTCGCCGCCGAGAGGCTCGAACCGAGCACCACGCCGGCCAGGATCAACGACACGACCGGCAGGTGGCCGCCCCGCCGCGCCAGGGCGACGACCAGCGCCACGGTCGCGAGGGCGCAGACGAAGGCGGTGCCGGTCACGCCGAAGGCGACCGGGAGCGCCGCGCCGTAGACGATCGCGACCGCCGCACCGAAGCCGGCGCCGCTCGCCGCACCGAGCAGGTACGGGTCGGCCAGCGGATTGCGGAACACCGCCTGGAACGCCGTGCCCGCCAGCGCGAGTCCGGCTCCGACCAGCGCCGCGCCGAGCACCCGTGGCGCCCGTACCTGCCAGACGATCGCGTCGAGCGCCCCTTCGGCTCGGCCGGTCGCGCCCCGAACGAGGGCGCCCACCACCTCGGCCGGTGCCACCGCGACCGAACCGATCGCCAGCGCCACGGCCACCGCCCCGGCCAGAGCGAGCAGCGACGCCGCCAGGGCGGCCGAGGCCGGGAGGCCGAGCCGCACGACCGAGGCCGTACGGGGCGCGCGCGCCGGCGGGGACGACGGGTCCGCGCCGGCCGGGAACGCCCGGCGACCGATCAGGGCCGGTCCCGTTCCCCGAGCGCCGTCTCGATCAGCTCGAGCATCAGCGCCGCCGCCTCCGGCAGGCGGGGTCCGGCGCGCGAGAGCAGGTCGCCCTGCGCCTCGAGCACCTCGACGACGGCGCCGCTGCGGACGGCGCTCAGACCGCCCCAGCCGGGACGCTCGGCGACCGTTGCGGCGGTCACGCCGTACGGCGCGTCGAGCAGCACGATCACGTCCGGGTCGCTCGCGATCACCGTCTCCGGATCGAGCGCCGGGAACGGACCGGCCTCGGCCGGCACCACGTTGCGGGCGCCGACGAGCGCGAGCAGCTCGCCGAGGTACGAGTCCGGACCGGCGCTGAACGGGGTGGGATCGATCTCCAGGTACACCAGCGGCGGCTCCGCGAACCGCGTCTCCGACGCCTCGCGCATCGCCTCGACGGCGGCGTCGATGCGCGCGATCTCGGCGGCCGCCTCCTCCTCGCGACCGAAGAGCGCCCCGAGGTCGGCGAGGACCGCGGTCACGTCGCCGATGCGCTCCGGCGCGCCGGCGTAGGTCGGCACGCCGTGCCGCTCCAGCGCCTCCGCGAGACCGCTGTAGACGTCGACGAGCACCAGGTCCGGCTCGAGCGCGAGCAGGCGTTCGAGGTCGGGAGCGAAGGCGTCGCCCAGTTCCGGCAGGTCGAGCAGTTCGGGCGGATGGTCGCCGTGCCGGTCCCGACCGACCAGGAGGTCGCACGCCGCGATGGCGCACGCCGACTCGCCGAGGCTGGGGAGCATCGCGATCACGCGCTCGGGCGGACGTTCGAGCCGCACCTCGTGGCCGAGCGCGTCGGTGACGACGACCTGCGCGGCGGCCCAGCCGACCAGGAGCGCCGCGACGCAGGTCGCGAGCACGGTCCGGGCGAGGAACGTCGCACGGTGGGGACGGGACGGACGCCGATGGCTGCAGTTCACGAGAGCCTCCTCGGGCTCTTGCGATCGACGGGAACGGCTTCGGACGGTCCGAAGCACGCACGAGTTGCCGAAGAGGCCTTGGGGCGTCCTGGGCGACCCTTCCTCGTCCTCGCAAGGAATGCCGTTGCGACCGGGTCCGGTGTTCGGGCTTCCGCGGTCGGGCCGCGGTCACCGTTGCGGGACAGCGCCGGAATCGCACCGGTCTTCCCCGAACGTCGGTCGCGACGATGGTACGCGCCGCCGACCCGATCCGTCAACGCGGACCGGGCCGAAGTGGTAGCGTCCGCACCGTGCCGAAGGTCGCGACGCCGTCCCACACGACCCTCTCTGGCCTGCCGGAGGCCGAGGCCGCATGGGTCGAGCGGGCCCGAACGGCCCGCGCGCGTTCGGCGCTGGAGCGCACCCCCGAGCTGGTTCCCCCGCCACGCTTCGGACGCACGCGCTTCGAGGCGTACCGGGTCGTGCACCCGAGCGGCGCCGACGCCCGCGACCGGGTGCGCGCCGCGGCGCAGCGGGCCTCCGACCCACGCCCGCGCGCCCGCCGGCCGTGGTGGCGACCGTGGCGCCGCACGGAGCCGCTGGCGGGCACCGGCCTGTTCCTGGACGGCGGGTTCGGCGTCGGCAAGACCCACCTGCTCGCCGCCGCCTGGCACGAGGCGCCGCTCCCCGAGGCCGCGAAGCCGTACCTGTCGTTCCAGGAACTGGTCCACCGGATCGGCGCCCTCGGCCGGGAGGGGGCGCGGGCGGCGTTCGCGGAGGCTCGCCTGCTCTGCCTGGACGAGTTCGAATTGGACGACCCGGGCAACACCCTGATCATCGCGACCTTCCTGGCCGACCTGTTCGCGCGGGGCGCCACGGTGCTCACCACCTCGAACACGCCGCCCGACCGTCAGGGCGAGGGCCGCTTCGCCGCCGACGACTTCCGTCGTGAGATCCTCGGGATCGCCGACCGCTTCGAGACGGTACGGATCGTCGGACCCGACCAGCGCGCGACCGCCGGGCCGGAGCGCTGGTCGACGCCGGAGGAGGTCGCCGAGGCGCTCGCGCACGGTCCGGTTCCGGTGGCGAGCGCGACCGGCGAACGCCTTTCCGAGACGCTGGCGTCGGTCCACCCGGTCCGCTACGGCCGCCTTCTGGCGGGGGTCGGCACGGTCGTGATCCGGGAGCTCCGACCGCTTCCCGACGCGAACGAAGCCCTCCGGTTCGTGCACTTCGTCGACAAGGCGTACGACCTGGGCGTGCGCTTCCGCGTCGCCGGCACGGCGTCGCCGGAAACGTTGTTCGATGCGAGCTACGCCGGCGGGGCGTGGGCGAAGAAGTTCCTGCGCTGCCGTTCGCGCCTGACCGAGATGGCGCGCGAACCGCTCGACCGCCTGCCCTGACGCCGGCCGGCCCCGCCGCTCCGCGGGGTCGTGGCCCGCCGGGTCCCGGTCAGCGGGGTCCCGGTCCGCTGCTCTCGAGCGGCACCGCGGCGCCGCGCACGTGCAGCCGTGCCGGATCGCCCGGCTGGAGCGTCGCGTCCGGACCGGTCCGGATCACGAAGCCGTCCTCCGGTCCGGTCGCGACGTCGTCGTCGACGCGGCACCGGAGCACGAGGTCGTGGCCGTAGAACGCTCGACCGGTGACGACGACCGGCACCCCGTCGAGGCGCGCCGCCGGGCCCTCGACCGGATCCTCCGCCTCCTCGCGCACGTCGCCCCGCGCCCGAGGTGCCAGGCGCAGGTCCTCCGGTCGGACCGAGACCAGCACCGGACCGCGGGCCGGCCGCGCCAGGGCGAGCACGCCGAGGCGCGTCTCGACGGTGGCTCCGTCCGCCTGGCCGTGCAGCAGATTCGTGCGCCCGAGGAAACCGGCGACGAACGCCGTGCGCGGGCTCAGGTAGGTCTCCTCGGGCGCGCCCTGCTGCTCGAGCCGTCCCGCCCGCATGACCGCCAGCCGATCGGCGAACGACATCGCCTCCTCCTGGTCGTGCGTCACCAGGATCGTGGTGGCCCCGCTGCGCTCCAGGATGCGGCGGACCTCTTCGCGGGTGCCGGCACGCAACGCGGCGTCGAGGTTGCTGAACGGCTCGTCGAGCAGGATCACGTCCGGCTCCGGAGCGAGCGCGCGGGCGAGGGCGACGCGCTGCTGCTGCCCGCCGGAGAGCTGTCCCGGGTACCGGCGGGCGAACACGGTGAGGCCGACCAGGTCGAGCACCTCGCGGGCCCGGTCGCGGCGTTCGGCGCGGCTCCGTCCGCTCAGACCGAAGGCGACGTTGCCGAGCACGTCGAGGTGCGGGAAGAGCGCGTAGTCCTGGAACACGAAGCCGATCCGGCGCGCTTCGGGGGGCACGAAGGTGCGTGCGTCGGCCATGACGCTGCCACCGATGACGACCGCACCGGCGTCGGGCGCCTCGAAGCCGGCGATCAGGCGCAGGAGCGTGGTCTTGCCGCAGCCGCTGGGACCGAGCAGGGCGACCGTCTCGCCCTGCCGGACGGTGAGCGTGAGCCGGTCGACCGCCGGGTGGCCAGGGTCCTGGTAGCTCTTCGTCAGCTCCCGGAGGTCGACGACCACGGCGTCGGGACCGGTCGCGCGGACGGACCGCCGAACGTGCGATCCGGAGGCTCGGGAGCGTTCGGGGCGGGCGCGGCGCATGAGCGGCAGCCTACCGCCCGTCGGGCAGCGCTCCGGTCGCGAGGGCGTCGGCGATCCGTGCGGCCCCGCCCGGCGGTCCCATCCGTTCCCGCCCCACCGCGCCCCGCCGGCGCCGTTCCTCGGGTGCGGTGGTCCACGCCTCGACGACGGCGGCGATTCGGACCGGGTCGTCGGGCACGGCGTGGACCGCTTCGCCGAGCAGGCGCCGCTGGTTCGCGAGGAACGCCGGCGTGTAGAGCGGTCCGCAGGCGAACGCGATGACGGGCACCCCGAGCCCAGCCGCCTGCTCGTGCGCCGTACCGGCCGCCCCGATCGCCAGCTCGGCCCAACGGATCGCGGCGGCGAACCGGGCCGGCGCCACGATGCGGACCGTGGCCCTGCCGCGACGCCACGTCGCCGAGGCGCCCCCCTCGACGGGCTTCGCGTCCTGGCGCCAGCCGGCCGGCGCCGCGACCGGTCCGTCGCCCGCCCACGGGAGCACGGCGGTGACCGCGGGGAGCCGCTCGAGGGCGGCGAGCATGGCGCCGAGGGCGCGGCGCGCATGTCCGCGCGTGCCGGGCAGGAGCACGATGCGAGGTCCGGAGCCGTCCTCCTCCAGCGGCGCCGCCTCGAGCCGGTCCATCATCGGATTGCCGACGCATCGCGCCTGGGGGACGCCGTGCGCCTGGAGCCAGCGGGCGCTCTCCGGGTCGCGCACGAACGTCTGCGGATAGGCGGCCCGGAGCAGGCGTCGCTCCGCCACGGTGAACCGTTCGCGCAGCAGATGCCGGCCGGGAAGTCCGGGGCGGTGCATCCGGACCGAGACGAGGGTCTGCACCGCGGCGCGTCGTCCGGCGTCGGGCAGCAGGCCGAGGAGCTGGATCCAGACGTCGCCGATCGCGACGGTCGCGTCGGCGCGGGCCCGGCGCAGCTGACGGAGCTGCTCGACGGTGACGCGGACCAGACCGGCGCGAAGGTCGTCGAGGAACGGGCCGACGCCTTCGACGGTACGGCCGCCGGACGGGAGCGCCGCCCGCGGGCCGATCACCCGCGCCGGGCCCGCCGCGTAGGCGCGCCCGTCGCCCACGGTCGGCAGGGCGCACAGGCGCAGGTCGGGGCGGACCGCGTGCAGCGCTTCGGCGATCCGCGCCCCGACCTGGTCCTCGCCGTGCCCGTTGGACGCGAGCAGCACGCGGGCGCCGGTCGGGAGCGGCGTGGCCGTCGTCACGAGGGCGGTTCGGGGTCCGGCTGGAGCGGCGACGCCAACGCCGGCGACAGGCCCCAACCGAGCTTCTCGCGCAGCACGCCGTACGGACCGAGCCGGCCGCTGCGCGCCAGGTGCAGTCGGTACGGCGCCGCTTCGATCTCGACCCGCCGTCCGGGCTCGAGGTCGATCCGGTCCTGGCCGTCGACCAGGAGGGCCAGCTCGCGCGTCCGACCACGGACCGAGAAGGCGATGCGGGCGTCCGCATCGACCACGATCGGCCGGTTCGTGAGCGCGTGCGGCGCGATCGGCGTGATCACGAAGGCGCGCACGCCCCGGCCCAGGATCGGGCCGCCGAGCGAGAGCGAGTAGGCGGTCGATCCGACGGGCGTGCTCACGACCAGCCCGTCGGCCCGGTAGGCGATCGCGTGCTCGCCGCCGATCCACATGTCGATCTCGATCAGGCGCGACATGACCCCTTGGGACACGACCACGTCGTTCAGCGCCGGTCGCGGCGCCTTGCCGTCGACCCGGACCTGCAGCAGCATCTCGTGATCGACGGTCCAGGCGTCGGTGCCGCCGCCGTCGAGGTAGGCACCGAACTCCGCTTCGGAGAACCCGGCCAGGAAGCCGAGCTTGCCGAGGTTGACGCCGACCACCGGAACCTGGGCGCCGCGCAGGCGGCGCGCCACGTCGAGGAGGGTGCCGTCGCCGCCGACGGAGACGACCAGTTCCGGATCGAACGCGCCGGGCACGAGCGCCGCGACGTCCTCGCGGACGTCGGCGCCCAGGGTGCGGAGCCGCTCGGCGATCGCCCGCGCCTTCGGTTCCGCGCCCGGCTTGCGGGCGCTGGCCACCACCACCGCGCGCCGAAGGTCGGCCGCGCGCGGGATCGCTTCGGCGCCCGGACCCGCCGCCGTCACGAATCGTCCGCGGCGAGGCGACCGGCGACGATGCGCCAGGCGCGCTCGACGGTCTCGTCCAGGTCGAGGTCGCTGGTGTCGAGCTCGACCGCGTCGTCGGCCGGACGCGACTGGCGGGCGTCCGCCGCGTCGCGCCGACGGATCGCGTCGGTCACGGCGGTCAGGTCGGCGTCCCGCTCGCCCACCCGGCGGGCGGCGCGCACCTCGGGACGGGCGGTCAGGTACAGCTTGCAGCGCGCCTCCGGAAACACCTCCCGCCCCATGTCGCGACCGTCGATCACGAACGCGCCGTCGATCTCGCGGAGGCGCTCGTTCACCCAGGCGCGTACGCGCGGTCGGGCGGCCACCGCCGAGACGGCGGCGTCGACCGCGTCGGTGTGCAGCCGCTCGGTGACCTCCTCGCCGTCGACGGTGACGCGGTCGCCGTCGCGGTGCGGGATCAGGCGCACGCGGCGCCGCTCGAGCAGGTGCACGAGCGCGTCGTCGCCGCTCGGGTCGGCGCCGGCGGCCAGCGCCAGGTACGCCGCCGCCCGGTAGAGGAGTCCGCTCGAGACGAACGGTACGTCGAGCCGCTCGGCGAGGGCGCGGGCGACGGTCGACTTGCCGCTCGCCGCGGGACCGTCCAGCGTGATGACCTCGCGGGCGGTGCGTTCGCTCACGGCCGCGATCATAGCGTCGCCCACGTCTCGAAGAACTCGGGCCAGGTCTTCGCGACGCAGCCCGGGTCCCGCACCGCGAGGCCGGGACGCCGCAAGCCCGCCACCGCGAACGCCATCGCCATGCGGTGGTCGCCGTACGTCTCGATCACGACCGGGTCGCTCGGGACCGGCTCGGGCAGCGGGTGCACCGTGATCGCGTCCTCCTCCTCGTCGACGGTGGCGCCGAGCCGCGCGAGCTCGGTCGCGAGCGCGGCGAGCCGGTCGGTCTCCTTGATCCGGAGGTTCCAGACGTTCTCGATCCGGACCGGGGCGTCGGCGAACAGGGCGCAGGCGGCGAGGGTCTGGGCCTGGTCGGGCATGTCGTTGAGGTCGAAGCGGCCGCCGCGCAGGCGTCCGGACGGCGGACCCGCGACGGTGCAGGCGTCGTCGCTCCACGCCACGGTGCAGCCCATCTCCGCAAGCAGGTCGGCGAAGCGGGCGTCGCCCTGAAGGCGGTCCCGCCCGATCCCGGGCGTCCGCACCCGCCCGCCGGCCACCGCGGCGGCGGCCCACAGGTAGCCGGCCGCCATCGCGTCCGCCTCGACCCGGTAGCGCCGTGCGCGGTAACGGCCGGGGGCCACCTCGAACCGGCGGTGGCCGTCCCGACGCACCGGCACGCCGAACGCCTCCATCACCCGGACGGTCAGGTCGGCGAACGGTTTCGACAGCAGCTCCCCCTCGACCTCGAGGCGGACCGGTCCGTCGGCGTACGGCGCGGCGAGGAGCAGCGCGGAGAGGAACTGGGACGAGCGGCCCCCTTCGACGCGGGCGACGCCGCCACGAAGCCCGTCGGCGTGCACCACGATCGGCGGGCACCCGGTACCCGCCAGGTCGCGCGCGTCGGCGCCGAGGGCCCGCAGCGCCTCGAGCAGGTCGACGATCGGCCGTTCGCGCATGCGGGCGTTGCCGTCGAGCCGGTAGCGGCCGTGCCCGAGGGCGCAGATCGCGGCGAGGAATCGGATCGAGGTGCCGGAGAGACGCAGGTCGAGCTCGGCCTCGGCCGCCGGAATTCGGCCGCCCAGACCGTGCACGACGATCTCGGGCCCCTCCCCCGCGACCTCGAACCCGAGCCGGCGGAGCCCGTCGACCATCACCGTCCGGTCCTCGGCGACCAGGGCGCCCTCGAGCACGGTGCGCCCGTCGGCGAGCGCGGCGACCGCCAGCGCCCGGTTCGTGATCGACTTCGAGCCCGGGACCCGGATCTCGGCGTCGAGAACGCGTCGGACCGGAAGCGGGTGCGGAACGTCGCGCGACATGGCGGCGACGATACCACCGCCTCCAGCACGCGCCGGAACCGGACCGGGCCGCTCCGTTCCGCTCGCGGGACCGTGGCGCGGACGGCGCGAACCTGCTACCATGGCGCGGCCGCGGTCGCGAGACCGGCCGCCTCCGTGCCGGCGGCCCGCGTCGCGACCGATCCCCACCGAACGCATCGCGCGCCGGTCCCGAACGCCCCGCGCGCCCTAGGAGCGAACGCATGAAGAAGGACATCCACCCCAAGATGATGCCGTGCAAGATCGTGTGCGACGGCGAGGTCGTGCTCGAGACGTACAGCACCAAGCCGGAGATCCACGTCGACGTCTGGAGCGGGAACCACCCGTTCTTCACCGGTCAGCAGCGCTTCATCGACACCGAGGGCCGGGTCGAGAAGTTCCAGAAGCGCTTCGGAACCAGCTACCGCAAGTAGCGCGCGTCCGCACGGACGACTCGGAAAGGGGGGCGCCGTCCGCGGCGCCCCCCTCTCGTGCGTCGTGCCCCGGCGTCGTGCCCCGGCGTCGTGCCGGTGCCGCCTGCGCGGCTCGGGCGTCACGGGATCTCGGCGCGCACCGTCGTTCCCCGACCGGGGCTCGCCTCGATCCGCAGTCGACCGCCGCGCCCCTCGACCCGTTCGCGCATCTGCGTGAGGCCGAGCCCACCGGCGCTGGTGACCCGGGCCTCCACCTCGTCCAGCGAGAACCCGCGGCCGTCGTCCTCGATCTCGACGAAGGCGGATCCGTCCTCCGCCCGGCCGACGCGCACCCGGACGGTGCCGGCGGCGGCGTGCTTGGCGATGTTGTGCATCGCCTCCTGGAAGATCCGGAACAGCACCGCTTCGGAGCGGACGTCGAGCTCGCCCGGATCGTCCAGGTCGACGTCGACCCGGACCCCGTTCTGCGGGCCGAAGTCGGCCAGGTAGCGTCGGACCGTCTCGACGAAGCCGTACCGCTCGAGGGCGACCGGCCGAAGCGCGAAGATGCTCCGGCGCACCTCGCGGATCGCCTCGCGCACGGTGGCGGCGGCCTGCGTCAGCTCCTCGCCCGCCCGGTCCGCGTCGCGCGCGACCAGCTTCCGACCGAGGTCGATCTTGAGCGCGGCGAAGGCCAGCGACTGCGCCACCCCGTCGTGGATCTCCCGCGCGATCCGGGCGCGCTCCTCGCCGATCGCGAGCTCCTCGGAGTGCAGGTACGCCCGGGCGGTGCGCACCGCCAGCGCCACCTGCCCCGCCAGCAGCGTGAGGAACGGAAGCTGCGCGTCGGGGACCGGGTCCGGCCGATCGACCGCCAGCACCACCCCGCCGATCCCCTCCGCGTCGGCGTGCAACGGCAGCACCACCAGCGAAGCGGCCCCGTCGAGCAGCGCCGGCGCGTCGGCGCGGACCTCGTCCGTCAGCGTGCGCACGATGCTCGGCCGTGGCCCGGACGCGAGCGCGGCGAGACCGCCGGAGTCGCGGAGGAGCGGCGTGAGCGGGGTTCCCGCCGGCCGCACCACGCTCGGCTTCAGCACCGCGTCGCCGTCGGTCAGGTAGACCGCGCCGCGGGTTCCGCCCACCCGTTCGAGGGTGCTGTCGAGCAGCGCGCCGAGCAACCGCTCGAGGTTCCCCTCGGCCCGGATCGACCGATCGACGTCGAACAGCGTGAGCAGGTCCCGCATCCGCGCGTGCGCCGCCTCGGAGACCGAGGCGAACTCGCTCACCAGGATGCCGAACGCCTCCCGCGCGCGCCGGTCCGGCCGCTC
>SLSQ01000318.1 GCA_007130355.1 Trueperaceae bacterium | reverse complement strand
GCCCCGCCGCCCGTGCGCCGTACCGGCCGCGCCCGGCTCAGGCGGTCGTCAGCCGCGCGCGATCCGCAGCGCCTCGCGGGCGCCGCGCTGCAGGTGGGCCAGGTCGGAGTCGACGGTGACGAAGGCGAAGCCGGCCTGCAGCATCCGGCGCGCGTACCGCGGCGAGCGGCAGAACACGCCGGCCGCGACCCCGTGCGCGCGGCACCGTTCCGCGATCCGAGCGAGGGCGTCCGGGATCGCGCCCTCCTCGAAGTCGGCGCCGGGCGGGCCGCCAAGCGCCTGGGAGAGGTCGGCGGGGCCGACGAACGCCAGGTCCAGCCCGGGCACGGCGAGCACCTCGTCGATCGCCTCGTAGGCGGCGCGGGTCTCGATCATCGCCCCGACCACGACCCGTTCGTTCGCCGTCGCGCCGTAGTCGGCGCCGAAGGCGAGCGCGGCGCGGGTGGGGCCGAAGCTGCGGTGGCCGGCCGGCGCGTAGCGGCAGGCGTCGACCAGGCGCCGTACGTCGTCCGGACCCTGGATCATCGGCGCGATCACGCCGTGCGCGCCGAGGTCGAGGGCGCGCATCGCGTCGGCCGGATCGTTCCACGGAACGCGCACCAGCGTCGGCGTGCGGTGGACCGAGGCGGCCTGAAGGAGCGAGAGCAGCCGGTCGGCCGCGATCGCGCCGTGCTGCAGGTCGAAGGTCACGGCGTCGTGACCGCAGGTGGCGAGCGCTTCGGCGACCAGCGGATCGCCGATCGAGGACCAGGCGGAGATCACCGGTCCTCCGCCGCGGAGTGCCGTTCGGAGCGATTCGGTCGTCATGCGCCACGGTATACCCTGGCTCCATGTCCCGAGCTCTGACGACCCAGTTGCGATCCGACCTGCAGGCGCTCAAGGATCAGGGCCTCTACAAGACGGAACGGATCCTGACGTCGCGGCAACGCGACGTGATCACCGTCGAGGGCGGCCGCGAGGTCGTGAACTTCTGCGCCAACGACTACCTGGGGCTGGCCGACCACGACGCGGTCAAGGAGGCGGCCAAGCGCGGCATCGACGAGCGCGGCTTCGGGCTCGCTTCGGTACGCTTCATCTGCGGCACCCAGGACGCGCACAAGGAACTCGAACGCCGCGTGGCGTCGTTCCTCGGGACCGAGGACACGATCCTCTACCCGAGCTGTTTCGACGCGAACGGCGGCCTGTTCGAGGCGTTGCTCGGTCCCGAGGACGCCGTGATCAGCGACGCCCTGAACCACGCCAGCATCATCGACGGCGTCCGGCTCTGCAAGGCGCGCCGCTTCCGCTACGCGAACAACGACCTGAACGACCTCGAAGCGAAACTGAAGGAGGCGCAGGACGCCCGCCACCGCCTGATCGCGACCGACGGCGTGTTCAGCATGGACGGCATCGTCGCCGATCTCGAGGGGATCTGCGACCTCGCCGACCGCTACGACGCGCTGGTGATGATCGACGACTGCCACGCCACCGGCTTCATGGGCGCCACGGGACGGGGCAGCCACGAGCACCGCGGCGTGATGGGGCGCGTCGACGTCATCACCAGCACGCTCGGCAAGGCGCTCGGTGGAGCCACCGGCGGCTTCACCAGCGGCCGGGCCGAGATCGTGGCCTGGCTGCGGCAGCGGAGCCGGCCGTACCTGTTCAGCAACACCGTCGCGCCGCCGGTCGTCGCCGCGTCGCTCGCGGTGCTCGACCTGCTCGAGGAGAGCGACGCCCTGCGCGAGCGGCTCCACGCGAACGCCGCCCGCTTCCGGGCAGGGATGACCGCCGCCGGGTTCGACCTCGCCGGGGCCGACCATCCGATCGTGCCGGTCATGACCTACGACGCCTCGCTCGCGTCGACGATGGCGGACCGGCTGCTCGAGGAGGGGATCTACGTGATCGGCTTCTCCTACCCGGTGGTGCCGCAGGGCCAGGCGCGGATCCGGACGCAGATGTCGGCGCGGCACACGCCGGAGCAGATCGACCGCGCCGTCGAAGCGTTCGCGCGCGTCGGCCGGGACCTCGGCCTGGTCGGGGCGTGACGTGAAGGCCCTCGCCAAGACCGCGGCGGCCCCGGGCCTGGACCGGATCGACGTCCCGGAGCCGGAGCCGGGACCGAACGACGTGCTGATCGAGATCACGCACACCTCGATCTGCGGTACCGACGTGCACATCTTCGATTGGGACGACTGGGCCCGTCGCACCGTGCCGGTGCCGATGGTCATCGGGCACGAGTACGTCGGCGTGGTGCGCGAGGCGGGGGCCGAGGTGCGCGGGTTGGCGCCCGGCGACCGCGTGTCGGGCGAGGGGCACCTGACCTGCGGGCACTGCCGCAACTGTCGGGCGGGACGCCGGCACCTCTGCCGCAACACCCAGGGGGTCGGCGTCGATCGGCCGGGCGCCTTCTGCGAGCGGTTCGTGCTCCCGGCCGGCAACGCCTTCGCCGTGCCGGACGGGATCCCCGACCGCTGGGCGACCGTGCTCGACCCGTTCGGGAACGCGGTGCACACCGCCCTCGCCTTCGACCTGGTCGGCGAGGACGTGCTGATCACCGGCGCCGGTCCGATCGGCCTGATGGCGGCGCAGATCGCGCGGTTCGTGGGCGCGCGCTACGTGGCGATCACCGACGTGCAGCCGTACCGGCTGGAGCTGGCGCGGGCGGCGGGCGTCTGCGACCGGGTGATCGACGCCTCCGATCCGGATCTGGACCTGCACCAGGTCATGAGCGAGCTCGGCATGACCGAGGGGTTCGACGTGGTGCTCGAGATGTCGGGCGCGCCCGCCGCCTACGATCAGGCGCTCGACGTCCTGAACCACGGCGGGAAGGCGGCGCTGCTCGGCATCCCGGCAGGCCCGGTGCCGGTCGACTGGAACCAGGTGATCTTCAAGGGGCTCGAGGTGCGCGGCATCTACGGCCGGCAGATGTTCGAGACCTGGTACAAGGCGGCGAACCTGCTCCAGGCGGGCCTCGACCTCGACCCGATCCTGACCCACGAGTTCCCCGCCGAGCGCTACCTCGAGGGGTTCGAGGCGATGCGGTCCGGCCGTTCCGGCAAGGTCGTGCTCACCTGGCCGTGATCGGGTCGGTCCGGCCGCGCCGCGCGTCGCGGTCGCTCAGCGCCACGCCCACCCAACGCTCGGCGGCCCGGAAGCCGAGGCGCGCGTAGAGCCCGTCGGCGGCGGAACCCTCCTCCGCCACGATCACGATCCGTTCCGCTCCGATCTCGTCGAACCCGTGCCGCGCCGCGGCGTGCACCATCGACGACGCCACGCCGGCCCGACGGTGCTCCGGCGCCACGAACACCTGCTGGTAGCGTCCCAGCCGGCCGCGCACGTACAGGCCGAGCGTGCCGACCGGTTCGCCGTCGACGGTGGCCAGGAACCAGCCGCCGGCCAGATCGGGCGCCGACCGCTCTCGGGCGCGGAAGAACTCGGAGCGGCCGCGCTGCAGGGTCCGGAACGCATCGGGATCCTCGTCGCCCGGCTCGGCGGCGGACAGGTCCGCCGCCACGCGCCGGTCCGCATCGTCGGCGACGCGCTTCAGGGCGAAACCGGCGGGCGTCTTCGGTGGGTCGCGGAGGTCGTTCGGCGTCAGGATGCGGACGGTGTTCCGATCGGGCCGGTAGCCGGCGGCGCTCCAGGCGGACACGGCGCCCTCGCGACCGGCCGGGTCGTCCCAGGTCAGCGTCCGGTGCCGCACCGCCGGCAGATGCGCGAACGCGCGGTCGAACCGCGCTTCGAGCTCGGGCAGGTCGTCCGGGCCGGGCGCCTCCGGAACGACCAGGAGGTTGCCCCAGCGGTAGATGGGCTCGCGGGGACAGGAGAACCGGACCGCGCCGTCGGGCAGGGCGTCGACCCGCTCGACCATCCACGCCTCGGTGCGGAGGCCGAGGGAGACCAGGGTCGCGGGGGCGTCGGGGGCGTCGGCGTCGGGCACGCGGGCACGCTACCCGGCGCACGCCGGCGGCCGCGTCGCGCGTGCGGCGACGATGCGGGGGCATGGGCGTTCCGGTTCGGGTCGCGGGGGTCGTCGGGAGGTCGTTCGAGGCGGCCGGTCGGCAGGTCCAGACGAACGAAGTCCTTCGATCTCCTTTTCGTGCTCCGTCGCCTCCCTCGTCGGGCGCCCGTAGTGGGCCGGTGGGGATGAGCGGTCGAGCCTCTAGTGGGATCGAAGGGCTCCGTCCAAGGAGTGTTGATTCGGCGATTCCTCGATATCGACCTCCTTTCACCTGGAATCGTACGACCTGGCGGCGCCCGGCGCAGTGGGAACCGATGCATCGGTTCGGGCGGGCATGTCGTATGATCTATGGTTGGGGCGCCCGGAGGTCGGCACGAAGCCCGTGCACGAAGCCCGTGCACGCCACCGGGAACGCCGCCGGGAACGCCGTTCCGACCCCCTCGCGCACCGTCCACGAACCGCACGACGCCCCCGTTCCGGGCCCCACCCGGCACGGTGCCGACGGATGGGACGTGCGCGCCGTGGTGTACCGTTTCGACCGATGGTCGTATGGGTCCGAACCGCACGCCTCCATGGGCCGCTGGCCCCACGCCTCCGCGGGCCGCCGGCCCCGCGCCCGGCCGGTCGGTGCCGATGCGGGCGCTGAGCGACCGCTCCGACGCCGTCGCCCGGGCCCTGCGGCGCGAGCTCGACGAAGGCACCTGGGCGGCGGGGGAACGGATGCCCACCGAACGGGCCCTCGCCGACCGGTTCGGCGTCTCCCGAACCGTGCTCCGCAGCGCCCTCGACCGTCTCGAGGGGGAGGGACGGGTCGCGCGGAGGGTCGGACGCGGCACCTTCGCCGGACGGCCCGGCCCCGACCCGAGCGACGCGCTCGCCGACGTGGCCGCGCTCACCCGGCCGGACGAGGTGCTCGAGGTCCGCCTCGCCCTCGAACCGGCGCTCGCCGCGCTCGCCGCGCTCCGCGCCAGCGGCGAGGAGCTCGGACGCATCGACCACGCCGCCGAACGCGCGGCCGCCGCCGACGACCCCCAAGGCTACGAACGGTGGGACGGCCGCCTGCACCACGAGATCGCCGTCGCCGCCCGGAACCGGCTGTTCCTGGCGCTCTACCAGGGCGTCGACGCGGTCCGAGCCCGCACCGCCTGGCGCGACGCCCGCGCCCGCGCGCACGACGCCGACGGGGCCGACCTCCTCGCGGCGGAGCACCGCCGCGTCGTCGCCGCGATCCGGGCGCGCGACCCCGCCGAGGCGCAGGCCGCGATGCACGACCACCTTCGCACCGTCCGTCGGCGCCTGCTCGGCGACGCACCCCCTCCCCCCGACCCCACGCCGCCCGGTCCGTCGGACGGCCCGAAAGGAACCCCTCCGTGAGCATCGTCGTCCTGATCCTCGGCCTCGCCGTCGCCGGCGTCGCCGCCGGCCTGCTGGCCGGCCTGCTCGGCATCGGCGGCGGCATCGTCGTCGTGCCCGCGCTCTACACCCTCTTCGGCGTGCTCGAGGTGGACCCTGCGGTGCGGATGCCGCTGGCCGTCGGCACTTCGCTGTCGACGATCGTGGTGACCTCGATCCGTTCCGCGCGCGCCCACCACGCCAAGGGCGCGGTCGACGTCGCGGTGGTGCGGTCGTGGCTCCCGTGGATTCTCATCGGCGTCACGATCGGCGCGCTGGTCGCCCGCTACGCCCCGGAAGGGGCGATGCAGGCCGTGTTCGCGGCGGTCGCCGCGGTGGTCGCGCTGTACATGACGTTCACGCCCGAAGGCGCGCGGATCGCCGACGGCCTCCCGGTCGGCCCGATCCGCTGGCTCACCGGCACTGTGATCGGCGCGATCTCGAGCGTGATGGGGATCGGCGGCGGCACGCTGACCGTTCCGACCCTGAAACTGTCGAACTTCCCGATGCACCGCGCGGTCGGGACCGGTGCCGCGGTCGGCCTGCTCATCGCCGTGCCGGCCACGATCGGCATGATGGCGGCCGGATGGGACGCGGCGAACCTGCCGGCGGGCAGCGTCGGGTTCGTGAACCTGCTCGGGTTCGCCGTGCTCGCCCCGATCACCGGGTTCTTCTCCCCGATCGGGGCGCGGATCGCCCACCGCGTTCCGGAGCGGGCGCTGCGGCTCGCCTTCGCCGTGTTCCTGCTCGCGACCTCGCTGCGGATGTTCCAGTCGGTGCTGCAGGCCGCGTAGCGCGGCTCCGGGGCCCGTCCCGACCGAACGGAAGCGGCGCCCCTCCACCGTCGGAGGGGCGCCGCTTCGTGGGGGGCGTTCGGACCGGCCGAGCGCCCCGACCTCACATCAGAATGCCGCCCACGCCGGCGATCAGGCCGGCGAAGATCAGGGCGACCGTGTTGATCACCTTGATCAGCGGGTTGATCGAGGGGCCGGCGGTGTCCTTGTACGGATCGCCGACGGTGTCGCCCACGACCGCGGCCGCGTGCGCGTCCGAGCCCTTGCCGCCGTGGTTCCCGTCCTCGATGTACTTCTTGGCGTTGTCCCAGGCGCCGCCGCCGTTGCTCATCATCAGCGCCATCATCAGGCCCGACGCGATCACGCCGATCAGCAGCCCGCCGAGGGCGATCGGTCCGAACAGGAAGCCGACCAGCAGGGGCGCCACCACCGCCATCAGGCCCGGGACGGCCATCTCCTTGAGCGCCGCGGCGGTGACGATGTCGACCGCCTTGCCGTACTCCGGTTTCGCGGTCCGCTCCATGATGCCGGGGATCTCGCGGAACTGGCGGCGGACCTCCTCGATCACGGCGCCGGCCGCCTTGCCGACCGACTCCATCAGGAAGGCGCTGAACAGGAACGGCAGCATCGCGCCGATC
>SLSQ01000021.1 GCA_007130355.1 Trueperaceae bacterium | reverse complement strand
GCGACCGGTTCTCCGGTCGGCCCGAACAGGGTGACGTTCGCATCCGAGCGGTACCCGTCGGTGTCGGCCAGGGCGGCGACGCCGTGCGTTTCGGCGAGGCCCGCGACGAGCGAGCGCGCGTCGGGCTGCGCGGCCGCGACGCCGAGCGCGCCGAAGGTCAGGACGGCGGCGAGGAGCGAGGCGACGCGGGGGAGGGGCGAACGGTGGGCGGTGGGGGCGTGCGGGTTCGGTGGCATGGCCCGCACCGTAGGGCCGCCGTAGTGGCGGGGTCAACGGTGACGATGGTCATGGGGTTTCGGCGCCGGAGAGCTCCGGAACCCGCACGGCGACGCGGGACCGAACTTCGATCCCCGCGAAGTCCGCTTCTGCCGTTCGGACGTGCCACCGGCGCGGCGCACGGACGACGGGGTCGTCCGTGACCCGCGGACCAGAAGGCAGCTCTTCGAGCGTGATCGTCGATGAGGTGGGAGCGGTCGATGGCCGAGCGTCCTCAGGTCGCGGAGGTCGCGCACGGTGACGCGCGCGTCGTGCTTCGACCCACCCGAGCGCGGTACGCGTGGAACACGGAACCGGTCACGCCTCGCCCACCCCCGTCAGGAACGCGACCACGTCCCGCGCCGCGTACCCCGTCGCGCCCGGCTTCAGGACGCGCCGTACGTCCATGATCGCGTCGCCGCTGGTGACGACCGGCCGCTCGACCCGCCCGGCCTTCTGCACCTGCGGCATCCCGGCCGCGGCGGCGAGCCCGTTGCAGAGGCAGACGCGGCCGATCGTGTCCTCGACCCGGCCGCCCTTGGCCACGTACGCGTCGACCGGTTCGGCGGGGCAGCGGAACGCCAGGCGGCCGTCGGGACCGTGGGCGGCCTCGCGCAGGTACCCGAGGTCGCAGACGCGTTCGCGGGCCTCGTACACCTTCGGCTCGGCGGTGGTGCCGGAGAGGTCCGCCACCTTGAACGGAAAGCCGGTGGGCGAGGCGCGTCCATCGGTCCGGACGCGCACGTCGCCGTGTCGCGTCCGCTCCACGACGGAGCGTTTGAGCCCCGAATCGAGGCCCGACTCGTCGCAGTAGGCGAACAGGGTCCCGACCTGAATGCCGGCCGCGCCACGTGCGTGGGCCTCGCTCAGCCCCTCCGGCGTGCCCGTGCCGCCCGCCAGCCAGAACGGGAGGCCCAGCGCGGCGACCGCATCCAGGTCGACCACGTCCCGTGGTCCGTACCGCGGCGCTCCGTCGGCGTCGGTGCGGGCCGGCCCGCGCGGCGGGGCGTTGTGCCCCCCGGCCGTCGGCCCCTCGACGACGAACCCGTCGATCCGGCCGGTCGCGCGCTTCAGCAGCATCGAGGCGAGCGCGTGCGACGCCACGATCGGCATGAACGCCGGACGTCGCAACGGTCCGAGCGCGTCCCAGCCGTGCTCCGCCGGGTCGAAGCGGAGCTGGACCGGTTCGCTGCCGCGGGGAGCATCGGCCACGTCCAGCCGCAGCGAGGCCGCCCCCTGTTCGGCGAACCGGTCGAGCACGCCCGGCACGTCGCGGGGGATGCCGGCCCCCATCAGCACCCAATCGACCCCGGCCAGCATCGCGCCGTAGAGCGTCGGCAGGGTGGAGAGCTGGATCTTGGTGAGCAGGTTGATGCCGATCGGGCCGCGCGCGTCCTCCTTGGCGAGCGACACTTCGGCGAAGGCGGCCAGGGCGGCCAGCGCGTCGGCGTTCCGGTCGCGACGGGCGGTGCGGAGTCCGGTCCGCCGGTACGGGCGCCCGGAGGGACGTCCGCCCGGCAGGTAGTACCGGTCGAGGAGGCGACCGGCCAGGTCGGGGTCCGGGAAGCGTGCCAGGGCGCGACGGACGTCGCCGTCCGGATCGCCGTCCTGCAGGCGTCGCACGAGCACGGTGTCGAGCGCCGTACCGGACACCACGCCCATCTGGCCCGCGCGCGCCACGGCGCGCGCGAGGCGATGGCCGGACACGGCGACGCCCATGCCGCCCTGAACGATGGACGGAAGGTCGGGGCGGCCGGAGGGGACGGAACGCGTCGTGATCATCCGGGCACGCTACGATCGCGCGGTCGCGGGCGCCTTGACGCCGGTCAAGGACGGCCGTGCGACACTCGCGACCCGGAGGTCCGAACCGTGCATACCGTCGATCCGTCCGTCCTCGCCCCCGGCGAATCCCACGCCCTGACCCTCGCCCCCGACCTGGGCACCCCCGTCGAGGTGCCCTGCACCGTCGTGCGCGGCGGTCGCGAGGGCCCTACCGTACTCGTCACCGCCGGCGTCCACGGCGCCGAGTACGCCTCGATCGAGGCCGCCACCCGCGTGGCGCGTCTCGACCCGGCGACGGTGCGCGGAACCGTGATCGTGCTGCCGGTGGCGAACCCGCCGGCGTTCTTCGCACGATCGATCTACGTGAACCCGCTGGACGGGAAGAACCTGAACCGCGTGTTCCCCGGCTCGGCCGGCGGTACCTTCGCCGAACGGCTGGCGTTCTGGCTCACGCACGAGTGGTTCGCGCGAGCCGACGCCCTGATCGACCTGCACGGCGGCGACATGATCGAGTCGCTCACGCCGTTCTCGATCGTCGCGGCCGGGCACGCGCCGTCGCTCGCCTTGGCGGAGGCGTTCGGCCTGCCGCTCCTGGTCGAGAGCGGCGGGCGCGGCATGAAGTACGCCGCCGCGACCGAGCTCGGCGTTCCGGCGGTGTTGGCCGAGGCGAGCGGCCAGGGCCTCTGGCCGGAGGCCGAGGTCGAGCGACTGGTCCACGGCGTACGCCGCGCGCTGCAGCACCTGGACGTGCTGGACGGCACGCCGGAGCCCGCCCCGGTCCGGCGCCTGGCGACCTTCGCCTGGCTGCGGGCGGAGGAGCGGGGCCTCTGGCGACCGAGCGTCTCCGGCGGCGACGGGGTACGTGAGGGTCAGGAGATCGGCGTGCTGTCCGACCTGCACGGCACCGTCCTGCGGCGCGTGGTGGCGCCGCAGGACGGGGTGGTGCTGTTCGCGGTCGAGAGCCTGGCGATCACCGAGGGCGACCCGTTGGTCGGCATCGGGGCCTGAGGTCCGGGGGCGAGGGGCGGGCGCGACGGCACCCGCCCGAGGTCACTCCTCGGCGCCGAAGGCCGGGCCGAGCGGCAGCGCGAGCTGGTCCTCGTCCTCCGGATCGAAGGCCGTCTCGCCGGGGGCGAGATCGTTCGCCGCCAGCATCGCGACGGTGATCTCCGCGTACGTCTCCGTCGGCAGCGATCCGCCCTGGCCGAGCGGCATCTGATCGCGCGTATAGACGTACAGGTCACCGAGCGCGTCGTCGCTCCAGCGGTCCTGGAAGGTGGGGCCGGCCAGCTGAGGGAAGTGGGCCATGCCCTCCATCTCGGCCCCGTGGCAGGCGGCGCAGTGCTGCTGATAGGCGGCCTGTCCGGCCTCGACCTGTTCGGTCGTGAACGGGACCGCGGGGGCGGCGGCTTCGTCGGCGGAGGCGTAGAGGACGCCGCCGAACGCCAGGGCGAGGGCCACGCCGCCGGCGAGGACGGCGCGGCGGCGTACGGCGGGCGAGGCGGGTGCGTCGGGGGTGCGGGTGCGACGGTTCATGGGTTCCTCCGAGTCGGGATTCGCGGCGCGGATCGAACGCTCGAATGCGCCGGATCGCACGAAGGGGCGGGCCGCATCCGCGACCCGCCCGTTCGTGCGGGCGTCCCGACGATACCCGCGCCGCCGGGACTCGGAGGTGCCCGAAGGCGCGATCCGCCTTCAGGCACGTTTCATGAACCGGTCAGTCGGCCGCCACGAAGCGGTAGACCTTGCCGGTCTCGCCCTGGGGAGCGTTCTCGTCGCTGACGAGCACGTAGAGCTCCCCTGCGGCGTCCTCGCCGAACGAGAGGACGAAGTGGTCGAGCGTCCGGTCGCTCACGATCTCCCAGTCGTCGCCCTGGCCGCTGGCCACGAAGACCTTGCCGCTCGGCTCGACGAAGCTCTGGGCCCAGTCGCCGAAGACGTAGTGCCCCTGCAGTTCGGGGACGGCGGAACCGCGGTAGACGTAGCCGCCGGTCGTGGAGATGCCGAGACCGTCGTCGATGTTGCCGACGTTGCCGTACTCGATCACCGGCAGCACCAGCGGCCAGCCGAGCGGGCCGGTCTCGGGGTGCTCCTCGATGATCCGCGTGTTGTCGTCGGGATCGAAGCCGTGGGTGCCCTCCATCAGGCGCCAACCGAGGTTGCCCGGCTCGGTGATCCGGTTGTGCTCCTCCCAGAGGCCCTGGCCGACGTCGCCGATCCACAGGTCGCCGGTCTCCCGGTCGAACGAGAAGCGGAACGGGTTGCGCAGGCCCCAGGCGTAGATCTCGTCCCGGGCGTGCGTGCCGGACCAGTCGTAGTCCTCGGGCAGCTCGACGCCGCCGACGAACGGGTTGTCGTCCGGCACGGCGTAGCCGCGGCCGTCGTCGTCGTTCACGTCGATGCGGAGGATGTTCCCGAGCAGGGTGGTGACGTCCTGTCCGTTGCCCATCGGCGGGTGGTAGGGGCCGACGTCGTTGGCGTTGCCGCCGTCGCCGAAGCCGATGTAGAGGTAGCCGTCGGGACCGAAGGCGATCTTGCCGCCGTTGTGGTTGAACGCCGGCTGGTCGACCTCGAGCACGGCGCGTTCGCTGTCGGGGTCGGCGCGGTGCGCATCGTCGGAGACGTGGAACTCGGCGATGCGGGCGGTGTGGTTCAACGCCGGCAGGGCCGAGGCGCGCAGCGGCGCGCTGTAGTAGACGAAGAAGCGGCCGTTGCTCTCGTACTCGGGGTGGAAGGCGAGGCCCAGCAGGCCACGCTCGTCGAAGCCGGGGCGGAACTCGGCGAGCCGGTCGCGGACGTCGAGGAACGGCGTGTCGTGAACGGTGCCGTCCATCTCGACCGCGTGGATCATGCCGGCCTGGTCGGCGACGACGAGGAAGTCCTGACCGGGCGGCTGGTCGAGCATCACCGGCGCGGTCATGCCCTCGGCGAACAGGTCCAGGTCGTACGCCGGGCCTTGCGCCCACGCGGCGCCGCTCAGGCCGACGACCGTCGCCGCGGCGAGCAGGGCTGCCAGCCACGGGGTTCGGCGGGGCGTCGCGGACGTTCTACGGATCGTTCGCATGCGTGCCTCCTCAGGGTTCGAGAGTTCGTGATGCGCTCGCGTCCGCTTTCGGGACGGGGGGCGGACGCGCCTTCGATGGTAGGGCGCACGGGGGCGGGTCCTATGTGCGCCGGAATGCATGTCGGGTCCGGCGAAGCGTGTCCAGCACTGCGCACCGGTGCACCGTAAGGCACGATACGTTCGCAGTCTCACCGAACGCTCACGGTATCGGGCCCCGTCGGCCCCTTCCCGGTCGGGCCGGGGTCGGCCGGGTTCGGGTCCGGTGCTACCGTACGCGGGTCGCGGCCGGCAGCGCCGGCCGCCCGGAGGAGGACCGATGCCCCACCCAGCCTTCGATCAGCACGGCCGCGTCGCCGTCGTCACCGCCGGTGGCGGCACGATCGGCGGCGCCACCTGCCGGCTCCTGGCCGAGCTCGGCGCCGACGTGGCCGTCGTCGACCTGGACCCGGACGCCGCCGAAGCGGTCGCGGCCGAGGTCGAGGAACGCGGACGCAGCGCCCTCGCCGTCCCTTGCGACGCCTCCGACCCGGACGCCGTCGCCGACGCCGTTGCGCGGATCCTCGCCAGGTTCGGGCACGTCGACGTGCTCGTGAACGTCGCGGGCGCGAGCGAGCCGCGGCCGATGCTCGAGCTCGAGCCGGAGGACTACGCGCGGTCGTTCCGCGCGAACATGCTGAGCGCCTGGACCTGGAGCCGGAGGCTGGTGCCGACGATGCGCGCCCGACCGAACGCGCGGATCGTGAACGTCGCCTCCGTCTCCGGCCGGACCGGTGGGGGACCGCCCCGTTCGGTGAGCCGTTCGGCGTACGCCTCGACCAAGGCGGGCGTGATGGGCCTCACCCGCGGTCTGGCCAAGGAGCTCGCGCCCGAGGTGACCGTCAACGCCGTCTGCCCCGGCCTGATCCCGAACCCGCGCACCTCCCGCATCCTCGACGGTCCGGACGGTGCCCGCGTCCTCGAGGACATCCCGATGGGCCGTCCGGGCCGCGGCGCCGACGTCGCCGCCGCGATCGCCTTCCTGGCGTCGCCGGGCGCCGGCTGGATCACCGGCGAGATCGTGGACGTCGACGGCGGCCAGTACGTCGACTGACCGGTCTCGATCCGGCGGGAGCGGCCGCGGCGGATCAGTCGTCGAACGCTTCGAGGAAGGCGGTCGTGAGCGCGGGGTCGAACTGCGTGCCGGCGCAGCGTGCGATCTCCTCGCGCGTCGCCTCGGCGCTCCACGCCGACTTGTACGGACGCTCCCTCCGGAGCGCGTCGTGCACGTCGACCAGGGCGAACAGGCGGGCGGGCAGCGGGACGTCGGGTCCGGCCAGGCCGTCCGGGTAGCCGCCCCCGTCCCAGCGTTCGTGGTGGTGCCGCACGATCTGCCGCGTCGCGGCGGGAAGGAACGCCAGGTCCCGGATCATCCGGTCGCCGATGTCGGCGTGCTGGCGCACGACCTCGAACTCGTCCGGGGTCAGGCGTCCCGGTTTGAGCAGGATCGCGTCGGGGATCGCGAGTTTGCCGACGTCGTGCAGGTAGGCGCCCCACTGGATCGCGCGCAGCTCCTCCGGCGGGAGGCCCAGACGCCGCGCGAAGGCGACGGCGCGGTCGGACACCCGGTCGGTGTGCCCGGCGGTCTCGTAGTTGCGTGCCTCGAGCGCCACGCCGAAGGCGCGGAAGGTCGCCTCGCGGGTGGCCCGGATCTCGCCGAGCGTCCGGACCCGGTCGAGCGCGTTCTCGAGCCGGTGCACGAACGCCCGTGCCACGGCAAGCGCATGCTCGTCGAGATCGACCGTGCGGTCGAACGTCACCACCCCGAGCACGTACGCGACGCGTCCGGCCTCCTGGACCGGAAGCGTCAGCTGGCTGCCGAGCCCCCGCCCGAGCACCCGCGAGGCAGCGTACGGCGAGCGGTCGTAGACCGGCGTCCACTCGGGGCGGCCGGTGGCGGCGACCCGGCCGACCAGCCCCGAGTCGCTCGTCTGCCGCGTCAGGATCGCGCCGCTGCGGCGACGCTCCTCGAGCCGGAAGGCGTGCCGTAGGATCGCTTCGCCGGCGTGCAGGTCGTAGAAGCCGGCGCCGTCCATGCCGAGGAGCTCGGTGAGCTCCTCGAGTCCGTGGCGCACGAGCGCGTCGACCTCGTGGATCGTCTCGATCGCGGCGCCGAAGGCGGCCAGCCGCTGGTAGCGACGCGCCTCCTCGGCCAGACGCCGGTTGAGGGCCTCGACCTCGCGGGCGGCCCGGTTCGGGCGGGTAACGTCGCGAGCGACCACCAGACGCGCCGGACGGCCGCACCAGCGCGTGGCGTGGGAGTCGATCGCGACCTCGAGCAGGCGCCCGTCGGCGGTGCGGTGGCGCCACGGTTCGTCGGCGTCGTAGCGCTCGGTACGGGAGCGGACGTGCCGCTCGACCCGATCGGCGTCCTCGCGCGGGCGGATGTCGCGGATCGACATCCGCAGGAACCGCTCGCGGGGGTGTCCGTAGATCGCCACCGCCGCGTCGTTCACGTCCAGGAACCGAAGCGTCTCCTCGTCGAAGACCCAGGCGGGGAGGGGCAGGTCGCGGAACAGCTTCGCCTGCTCCTCGCTGAGTCCCACGTCGGCGACGGCCGGATCGGACTCGGCGGCGGAACGTGCGTCGGGTAGGGGATCGTCGTACGGCAAGGACGGGGTCCGTTTCCCGCGACGGGCGCGATCGGGATCGAGGCCGAGGATACCCTCGCGCCCCCGTCGGCGTACGCTGTCGCCATGCCGGACGCCCGACCGAGCCCGTCGTTCGCACGTTCCGAGTCCGATCCGCACGAGCTCGGACCGGGCGGCGGACGGTCCGCGACGGTCCGCTCCGGCCCGTCGCGCGCCTGGGCGCTGGCCACCGTCCTCGTCTTCGTCGCCGTCGTAGCGACGGAACCGCGCACCCCGCTGGGCTTCGCGCACGGAACGCTGTACCTGCTGCCGCTCCTGCTCGCGGCCCGGTTCGGCGTCCCGAAGGTGGTGTGGGGCACGGCGATCGCAGCGGCCGCCGCCACCGCGGCCGGACTGGCCCTCTCGCCCCCCGCCGCGGAGGGTACCCCGGCCGCGCTGGTGGTCGGGAACCGCGCGGTGTCGGTCGGGGTCGTGCTGCTCGCGGCCGTGGTCCTGGTCGCGATGCAACGGAGCGCGCTGCGCCGCCTTCGGACGGTCGCGGAGGCCCACGCCGGAGCCGAGGACGCGCGCCGTCGGCTCGAGACGACGCTCGCGAGCATCACCGACGCCTTCTTCGTGCTCGGGCCGGACTGGCGCTTCCGGTACCTGAACGACCAGGCGCTGCGCCTGCTGCGCCGCGACCGCGAGGAGCTCCTCGGCGCGCACGTGTGGGAGGAGTTCCCGCACGCGGTCGGGAGCCCGTTCCAGGCGCACTACGAGCGCGCGATGCGCGACGGGACGTCGGTCGCGTTCGAGGCGTTCTACCCGGCCCCGCTCGACGCCTGGTTCGAGGTGCACGCCTACCCGTCCGACGAGGGGTTGGCGGTCTACTTCCAGGACGTCACCGCTCGGGTCCGGGACCGGGACCGGCTGCGGCTGCTCGAGACGGCGGTCGAGCGGCTCAACGACGCGGTCGTGATCTCCGAGGCGTACCCGTCCGGCGAGGCGGGGCGCCGCATCGTCTACGTCAACCCGGCGTTCGAGCGGATCTTCGGCTGGAAACGGAGCGAGGCGATCGGGTCCACGATGCGGACGCTGCTGCAGGACGGCCGCTCCGAGGAGCCGGGCCTGCGCGCCCTACGCGAGGCGTACGACGCCTTCCGGCCGGTCCTGGTCGAGGTGCGCAACGTGGCGCGGGACGGGCGCGAGGTGCGGATCGAGGTCGACGCCGTCCCGATCGCCGGGCCGAACGGCCGCTGGACGCACTGGGTGGCGGTCGAGCGCGACGTCACCGAACGCCGGGCGCTCGAGGACCGGGTCCGGCGGACGCAGAGGCTCGAGAGCCTCGGCCACCTGACCGGCGGCGTGGCGCACGACTTCAACAACCTGCTGACGGTCGTCACCGGGAACACCGAGCGTTTGGCCGAGCGCGTCGCCGGCGATCCCGCCTCGGCCGACCTGGCGGACACCGTGCTGCGCGCCGCCGAGCGGGGCAGCGCGCTCACCCGCCGCCTGCTCGTCTTCGCCCGGCGGCAGCCGCTCCGGCCGCGCGCGACCGACGTGCGCTCCTGCCTCGACGGGCTGCACGCCATGCTGCGTCGGACCGTCGGCGAGGCGTTCCGCCTGGACGTTCGCGTCGCCGACGACGCCCCCACCGCCTGGGTCGATCCGCACGAGCTCGAGAACGCCGTGCTGAACCTGGCGCTGAACGCGCGCGACGCCCTGACCCGCAGCGGCACGATCACGATCGAGGTCGACGGCCACCGGGTCGAGGGAGCCGAAGCGGAGCGCCACGAGATCGACCCGGGCCGGTACCTGCGGATCCGCGTGCGCGACGACGGTCGCGGCATCGATCCCGAGGACGTGCCGCGCCTGTTCGAACCGTTCTTCACCACCAAGGAGTCGGGCCGTGGCAACGGGCTGGGGCTCGCCACCGTGTACGGCTTCGCGCGCCAGTCGGGGGGGCAGGTGCAGCTGCGCTCCTCCCCCGGCGAGGGCACCGAGGCGACGCTGCTCGTCCCGGCCACCGACCGGCGTCCCGAATCGGCCGAGCCGGAACCGGACGGTCGGCCGCCCCTCGGCCGGGACCGGCACGTCCTGGTGGTCGAGGACGACGAGCTGGTCCGCACCTACGTCAAGGATCAGCTGAGGACCCTCGGCTACCGCGTGACCGACGTGGCGGACGGTGCGAGCGCGGTACGGAGCCTGGAGGAGGGCGGCCCGTTCGACCTGCTCTTCACCGACGTGGTGATGCCGGGCGGAATGGACGGCCGGGAGCTGGCGGTGCGGGCACGATCCCTGCGCCCCGACCTGCCGGTGCTCTTCACCAGCGGGTACGCCGAGGAGGACGTGGCGCCGCACGGCCGGCTCGAACCGGGCGCCGCGATGTTGCGCAAGCCGTACCGTCGCACCGACCTGGCACGCGCGGTCGACGAGGCGTTGCAGTCCGGTCCGGCCGCCGTCGAGGAGGGCTGACGCGGCACCGGCGGCGCCCGGTCCGGCTCAGACGCCCAGGTCGCGACGCTCGAAGCGCAGCAGTCCCAGGGGCAGCGCCACCACCGTGATGAGCGCGAGCTTCGCGGTCGCGCCCCAGTCCCAGCCGTTCTGGAGCGGTTCCGGTCCGAGCAGCCAGACGAACGGCGAGAAGGCGCCGAGCAGGTCGTTGCCGGTGGCGTCGGCCACGCCGCGCACCACGTACGCGAACACCGCCAGGCCGGCCGCCACGCCGACCGCGGCGCCACGGCGGCCGGTGGCGGCACCGATCGCGAAGGCGACGGACGCGAAGCCGCCGACCAGCAGCGCGAGCGGCAGCGCGACCGCGGGGACGTGGCCGAGCTCGAGCGCGAGTTCGGCCGGGCCGTTCATCGCGACCACCACCGTCGCCAGCACCGCGACCAACGCGAGCACCAGCGTCCACGCCGCCGCCGCGCGCTCCAGGTAGAGGCGCCGCCGGGAGACGGGGGCGGCGAAGTCGAGCTCGAGCGAGCCGTCCTCCTCCTGCCCGGCGATCAGGCGGCCGCCGAGCGCGATGGCGTGGACCAGCAGCAGCAGCGGCGCGAGCAGGCCCACGATCAACGCATCGACGTAGCCGGCGCCGGTCCCGATCCGGTCGTAGCCGAGGCCGCGCATCAGGCCTTCCGGCATGCCCTGGACCGCGTCGACCATCTCCTGGCCCATCATCGGATAGAAGGCCAGGTAGAAGGCGGTGATCGCGCCGACCGCCAGCGCCCAGGTGGCGAGGCCGCGGCGGTGGTCGCGCAGCACCCGTGCGAAGCTCGGAAGCGGGCTCATCGCGCGGCTCCGTTCCCAGGCTCGGCCCGCGCAGCCGTGCGGTCGTTCAGGCGGTAGACGTCGAGGAACAACTCCTCGAGGTCGCGGTCGCGGGCCTCCCAGGCGACCGCATGGTGGCGCGCCGCCAGCCGGAGCAGCTCGTGCGGCTCGCCGTGCAGGACGCAGCGGACGGTGGCTCCGTCGATCTCGACCCGCTCGGCGTTCGCCACCGCCCGGAACGGTTCGGGATCGACCGGCTCGGCGAAGCGGAGCCGGACGCGCTGCCCCGCCCGGGCGCGCAGGGCCGCGACCTCGTCGACGTCGATCGTGCGTCCGTCGCGGACGATCGCCACCCGGTCGGCGACCTCCTCGACCTCGCGCAGCACGTGCGACGACATCAGGACGGTGGCCCCCTCCGCGGCCGCCTCGCGGATCAGGGAGAGCACCTCCTGCTGCAGCAGGGGGTCGAGGCCGCTGGTCGGTTCGTCGAGGATCAGCAGCTCCGGTGCGTGCATGAACGCCTGGATCACGCCGACCTTCTGCTTGTTCCCTTTCGAGAGCGCCCGGACCGGGCGTCTCAGGTCGAGCGAAAGGCGTTCGGCGAGCGGGGCGATCCGGTCGCGGCCCCGTCCCCCGCGCAGGGCGGCGAAGTGGCGGAGCGCGTCGCCGGCCGGCGTACGCCCGGCGACGTGGAGCTCGCCCGGCAGGTAGCCGATGCGGGCGCGCAGGCTCGGACCGGCGTCGCGCGGGGCGAGGCCGAGCACCTCGGCGGTGCCGCCGTCGGGACGCAGCAGGTCGAGGAGCACGCGGATGGTGGTCGACTTTCCGGCCCCGTTCGGTCCCAGGAACCCGAACGTCTCGCCGCGTCGGACCTCGAGGTCGAGGCCGTTCAGGGCGCGGTGGCGGCCGTAGTCCTTGATCAGGCCGACGGTGCGGATGGCGGGGTGGTGGGTCACGGGGCGTCTCCTTCGGACCCGGAAGCGGGCTCGCGGGGGGCGTGGCGGGCGGGCTCGCAGGCGGCGTCGCGGGCGGCGTCGGCGGCGTCGGCGGCGTCCGGGGTCAGCACGCCGCCGAGGATCTCCATCGCGCCGCGTACGTACGCCGATTCGCCGGCGAGTCCGGCGGGGGAGCCGGCGAGGTCGGTGCCGAGCACGCGCCGGACCTGCTCGTGCAGCGCGAGCGCGCCGAGGCTCCAGAGGGTCAGGACGGCCGCGCGGGCCCGACCGTCCCGGGCGGGGCGCAGCAGGCCGGCGGCGACCCCTTCGTCCATGGCCGTTTCGGCCTGGTCGATCAGGTCGTCGATCAGCCGGTCCACGGCGGGTCCGCCGTGGGCCAGCACGCGCGCGAGGTAGCGGAGCGTGGGGTCGTTCGGGTCGGAGGCGGCGAACGCCCGGACCGGATCGAGGGCGGCGCCGCGGCGCATCGCATCGAGCTTCCGTTCGGCGACGCGGCGGGCGATCGTGCGGTCGCAGGCGGCGCGGAGGCCCTCCTTGCCGCCGAAGTGGTGCACGATCAGGCCGGGCGACACGTCGGCCGCGGCGGCGACGCGGCGCAGGGTGGCGCGCGTCGGGCCGTGCTCGGCGATGCAGGCGATGGCGGCGTCGACGATCCGTTCGGGCGCGTCGGGGCGCGTGCCGGCGCCGGTGGGTTCGGGGGCCACCCGGCGAGTATTGAACAGGTGTTCAGTTCACGTCAAGGAGCGTCGTGCGCGTCGAGCAGTTCGGCGACCTCGCGCAGCGCCTCGCGCTGGAAGGCGTCGAGCTCGTCGTCGGACGCGGCGATCGCTTCGGCGGCGCGGACGGCGTCGCGCAGGATCTCGAGGCCACGTTCCCGTTCGCCGCGGTCGAGGTGCATGCGCCCCACCATCAGCCGCAGGTCGATCCGGTCGTCCGACGCGACCGCGAGGCCGCGGTGCACCAGACTCTGTCCCTGCTCGGCGCGGCCGCCGTACGCCCAGCCGATGCCACGGCGGGTCAGCTCGAGGTGCAGCAGGCCGAGGGCGACCTGGGTGTCGGCCGCGTCGGGCGCGAGGGCGTGGGCCCGCTCGAGCATCGACCGGAGCGCGTTCGGCAGGAACGGGTCGGGGAAGCCGGCCCCCTGGGCCCGTTCGCCGAGCGCCTGCGCGCGCAGCAGAAGCGCCGGGACGTGGTCCGGGTCGAGCGACAGGGCGCGGTCGGCGGCCGACTGGGCGCGGTCGATCCAGGGGCCGGCCGGTTCGCCGGGCGCGAGTCCGTAGAAGGCGTGCGCGATCGCGGCGCGGGCGGCGGTGGCCCAGGCGTCGGGATCGTCCGTGCGTGGACCGTCCGGGGCGGAGAGCACCTCCCAGGTGGCGGCGAAGTCCGGACTCGGCAGGCGGGGCATCAGGGCCGCGGCGCTGCCGGCCGCGGCCAGCAGGAGCGCGAGCACGACCGCGCACGGGAGGGTCGCGCGCGACCTCCGGGCGCGGACCGTGGGCACGACCGGCACCGGCTCAGCCGCCCCCGTCGTTCGGTCCGGCCGCGGAGGGGCGGGGCGGGCTGGCGCCGTCGTCGCCGTCGCTGCGCCAACCGTGGTCGTACTTGCCGCGCAGCGCGTCGCTGCGGGTGCGTTCCCAGATCTCGGTGCCGTCGTAGTAGGCGGCCCGTCCGAGCACGTGGGCGGCCACCGGAGCGGTGAGCAGCAGGAAGGCGAAGGTCAGGCTCGCCTTGGTCGCGACGCCGACCGAGCCGAACTCGACGGCGGCGCCGAGCAGGATCAGGCCCGCGCCCAGCGTGCCCGCCTTGGTGCCGGCGTGCATGCGCATGAACAGATCGGGGAAGCGGACGGCGCCCAACCCGGAGACGATCAGGAAGAACGCGCCCGTCCAGAGCGCGAGCGCGGCGATCAGGTCGCTCATTCCTTCCTCCGTCCGCGACGCTCGATGAAGCGCGAGAAGGCGACGGTGCCGAGGAACGACACCAGGGCCATGGCCAGGGCGGCGTCGAGGAGGACCTCCTGGCCGGTGGCGATGGCGACGAGCGCCACGACCGACACGGACATCAGGCCGATCATGTCGAGCCCCATCACGCGGTCGGGAAGGCTCGGCCCGCGCGCGATGCGGTAGAAGGCCATGAACACCGCGACCGCCACCGCGAGCAGCGCCGCCTGTGCCGAGAAGGCGAGGAAGGCGGCCATCAGCGGAACACCGCCTGGATCCGTCGTTCGAACGAGCGCTTGATCTCGTCCGCCACCGCCTCGGGGTCGTCGCCGTACATCGCGTGGACGTAGAGGCACGACTTGTCGGCGGCGACGTCGAGCGAGAGGGTGCCGGGCGTCAGCGAGATCAGGTTCGCGAGCAGGGTGATCTCGGCGTCGCTGCGCACGTCGAGCGGGACCGCGATCACGGCGGGCGTCATGGTCATCTCCGGCTTCAGCACGTCGATCGCGACGCGGACGCTCGACATCGCCAGCTCGAACAGGAAGAAGCCGGCCAGCCCGACCGCCCGGAAGAAGCGGACCGCGTAGCGGGTGTCGCCGAGCGCCCCGCCGACCACGTGCAGCACCGCCATGCCGACGAGGAAGCCGACCACCAGGTTCACCTCGCTGAGCGAACCGGTGGCCAGCGCCCATACGAACGCCAGGACCAGGTTGAGCGCGAACAGGTTCATCGCACCGCCTCCAGAGCGGCGGCCGCGGCGTCGCCCAGCACCGCGCCGACGTAGACGGTCGGATCGAGCAGCTCGGTCGCGGCCGCCTCCATCAGGGCGAAGAACGGCGCGATCCAGATGCCGAGGACCAGGGTCAGGACCGCCAGGCCGACGACCGGGGCGACCATCGCCCACGGCGGCCTGGGGCCCAGCGTACGCCCCTCCGGCAGCGGCGACCAGAACGCCGCCTGCCAGATCTTGGTCATCGAGTAGATGGTGAGCAGGCCGACCGCGAGCGCGATCGCCACGATCCAGTACGACTGGGCCTCGATCCCCGCGAGCACCACCAGCAGCTTGGCCCAGAAGCCGCTCAGGGGCGGGAATCCGCCCAGGGAGAAGGCGGGGATCAGGAAGAGCACGCCGAGCAGCGGGGTGTGCCGGTAGAGGCCGCCCAGCTTCGCCAGCTCGAAGCTGCCGCCGACGCGCTGGGCGAGGCCGGAGACGAGGAACAGGTTCCCCTTCGCCACGATGTTGTGGATGACGAAGTAGATCGCGCCGGCCAGGGCCAACGGGGTGGCGAGCGCCAGACCCATGATCATGTAGCCGATCTGGCTCACGATGTGGAACGACAGGATCTTGCGGAACTCGTTCTGCGCCGCCGCGCCCAGCACGCCGGTCACCATCGTGAACCCGGCGATCCAGAGCAGCACCTGGTGCGTGTACGCGACGTCGTGCGCGAACAGGAGCGTGAACGCCCGGATCAGCGCGTACACGCCCACCTTCGTCAGCATCGCCGCGAAGATCGCGGAGACCGACACCGGCGGCGTGTGGTACGAGGCCGGCAGCCAGAAGAAGAGCGGGAACACCGCCGCCTTGATTCCGAACGCGATCAGGAACAGCATGGCCAGCGCCGTCGCCAGCTCGGGCGGCACCTCGCGGAGCGCGCCGGCCAGGTCGGCCATGTTCAGCGTGCCGGTCGCGCCGTAGGTGAGCCCGATCGCCGCCAGCAGCAGCATCGACGAGACCAGGTTCGTCGCCACGTACTTGAGTCCGCCCTCGAGCTGATCCCGGCGGTTGCCGAGGGTGAGCAGCACGAAGCTCGCGATGAGCAGCACTTCGAACCAGACGTAGAGGTTGAACAGGTCGCCGGTCAGGAAGGCGCCGTTGATCCCCGCCAGCAGGACCTGGAAGAGCGGGTGGTAGCCGAGCGACTCCCGGTGGGGATCGATGTCGCGAAGGGCGTAGATCGCGACCGCGAACGCCATCGCGGCGCCGACCGCCACCATGATCGCGGAGAGGTGGTCGGCGACCAGGGAGACGCCGAACGGCGCCTGCCAACCGCCGCCCTGCATCACCTGGACGCCCGACCGCGACACCTCGACCAGAAGCAGGACGGAGAGGACGAGGAGCGCACCGCTCGCGACGGTCGAGACGGCCCGCTGCAGCGCGACACGTCCGCTGGCGGCGAAGGCGATCGCGGCGGCGGCGAGGGGCAGCGCGACGGGGGCGACGACGAGCCAGCTCACGAGCGATCTCCGTCCCCGTCGCGCGCGGTGCCGTCGACGCGTTCGTCGGCCCCGGCGGCTTCCGGCGGCGGGGCCGCTTCGCCGGCCGAGGCGACCTCCCGGCCGCCCACCGGACGGGGTTCGCGCAGGCGCGCGACCATCTCGTCGGTCCGGACGGTACCGAGCCGTTCGTAGGTGCGCAGCAGGAGCACCAACGTGAACGCGGTGAGGCCGAAGCCGATCACGATCGCGGTGAGGATCAGGGCCTGCGGCAGGGCGTTCGCGACCGGCTCCGCCGGCACCTGCACGTCGCCTCCGACCAGCGGAGGCGCGCCGCGCATCAGCCGCCCGGCCACGAAGATCGAGACGTTCACCGCGCCCGAGATCAGGATCAACCCGAACACGAAGCGCAGCATGTTCCGTTGCATCACCAGGTAGAGGCCGGAGCCGAAGACGACGCCGACGGTGACGGCGACCAGGACCTCCATCAGCGTTCCTCCAGCGCGAACAGCATCGTCAGGATCGTGCCGACCACCACCAGGTAGACGCCGACGTCGAAGAGCAGCACCGTGCTCAGCTTCACTTCGAACGGCCCGAGATCGAAGATCCACCAGAGCCCGGTCAGGAAGTCGAGCGACGCGAGGCCGCCCGCCAGGCCGGCGGCGACCGCGGCGCACAGCCCCACGCCGAACACGATCCGGGGCGAGGCCCGCAGGAGCCGCTCGGCGCGCGGCGCGTCGAACGCGAGCGCGTAGAGCGCGATCGCGGCGGCGCCGACCAGCCCGCCGATGAAGCCGCCGCCCGGCAGGTCGTGCCCGCGCAGCAGCAGGAAGATGCTGAACAGCAGGAGCACCGCCAGCAGCAGGCTGGTCGCGGTCCGAAGGATCAGGCTGTTCATGCCGGACCCCCCTTCTCGGAGGCGGGTGCGGAGGCGTCGTCCTCTCCGAGTCCGCGCGGCCCGTCGTGCGGGCGCGGCGTCCGCCGGTCGCGGGACCGCCGCAGCAGCGCGAAGGCGCCGGCCGCGGCGACCGCCAGGACCACGATCTCGCCCAGGGTGTCGAGCGCTCGGAAGTCGACCAGGATGACGTTCACGATGTTCCTTCCGAGCGCTTCCGGATAGGAGGACGCCTCGAAGTACTCGGTCAGGGTGCGGTCGAACGGAATCGTCGCCACGGCCAGCAGCAGGGTGGTCAGGAGCATCCCGCCCGAAATCGCGACGAAGCCGGACAGGGCCCGCTCGCCGTGCCGCGGCTCGTCGCGCAGGAGCGCGTGCGGCAGCCGGATCAGCACCAAGGCGACGATGATCACGATCAGGGTCTCGACCAGGAACTGGGTGATCGCCAGGTCGGGGGCCGAGAAGAGGACGAACACCAGCGCGAAGCCGAACCCGACCACGCCCAGGGCGGTGATCGCGACCAGACGCGAGTGCGCCCGCACCACCGCGAGCGCCGCGACCGCGATCAGCACCAGGAAGGCGATCTCGTGCAGGGCGCCGAACTCGAACGACGGCGCCACCGGCGGTCCGCCGCGCAGCAGCAGCGTCAGGCCGAGCAGGCCGACCGCGAACGCCAGGATGATCGTCAGGTGGTGCCGCAGGTCGTCCGACTGCAGCACCCGCGTCTGCCACGCCGCGAGCCGCTTGAGGCCGGTCAGGAACGCCTCGTAGGCGCCGGCGGGTCCGAACGTCGTGCCCGAGAACGCGGCCAGGAGCCGGTCGTGGAGCGGCCGCCAGGCGAACGTCAGGACGATCCCGGCCGCGACCGTCGCGAGCGACAGCCAGAGGGCCGGCGTGAGTCCGTGCCAGAGCGCCAGGTAGAAGTCGAGCGGTGCGCCCGCCACCGCGCTGGCGCCCGGCACTACCAGCGCCTGCCCGATCGAGTCCGGCGCCAGACCGAAGAGGAGGCCGAGCGCGGCCAGCAGCGCCGGTCCGAGCCACATCGAGAGCGGCGCCTCGTGCGCCGCCTTGGGCGCGTGCAGCTCGCGCCCGAGGAAGGGAACGAGCGTCACCAGAACCACGATCACGAGCATCACGGCGCCACGAACAACGCCTCGTAGGCGAGCTCCTTGCCGACGAAGCCGAACATCGGGATCAACCCCGCGGCGGAGAGGCCGGCCAGCAGCGCGACCGCCCAGGTGACCGGCATGACCCGCCCGACGCCGCGCAGCGCCGTCACGTCGCGGCTGCCGGCCTCGTGGTCGACGCTCCCCGCGATCATGAAGAGCGGCGCCTTGTAGAGCGCGTGCGCGATCATGAACGTCACCATCGCCTCGGCCGCCAGCGGGGTTCCGATGCCGATCAGCAGCACCAGCGTGCCGAGCGCGATCAGGGTCGAGTAGGCGAGCAACCGTTTCGAGTCGCGCTGCAGCAGCGCCAGCGCCGCCGCCGAGAGAATCGTGGCGGTGCCGGCGATCGTCAGGATCCAGAACCAGGCCGGGTGGTCGGCGAACGCCGGGTTCGTACGCGCCAACAGGTAGACGCCCGCCTTGACCATCGTCGCGCTGTGCAGGTAGGCGGAGACCGGCGTGGGCGCCGCCATCGCGTTCGGGAGCCAGACGTGGAACGGGAACTGCGCCGACTTGGTGAGGGCACCCACGATCACCAGCGCCATCGCCGCCAGGAAGAGCGGGCTGGCCTGCAACGCGGCCGGGTCGGCCAGGATCTCGCTGATCCGGTAGGTGCCGGCGGCGTGCCCGAGGATCAGGAAGCCCGCCAGCATCGCCAGGCCGCCGCTGCCGGTGATCAGCAGCGCCTGCAGGGCGCTGTCGCGGCTGGTCTCCGACTCGTGCTTGTAGCCGACCAGGAAGTACGAGGTGATGCTGGTCAGTTCCCAGAAGACGAACAGCGAGATCAGGTCGTCGGCGAGGACGACGCCGAGCATCGCCGCCATGAACGCCAGCAGGATCAGGTAGAAGCGCGGCGTGTTCGGGTCGCCACGCATGTAGCCGCCGGCGTAGGCGACGACGGCGGTGCCGATCCCGGTGATCATCAGCGCGAACACGAGCGACAGACCGTCCAGGCGGAAGGCGAGATCGACGCCGAGGGCGGGAAGCCAGGCGACGGACGACTCGAGCGCGTCGCCGGCGGCGACGGTGCCGATGCGGGACGCGAACCAGGCGGTCAGGCCCGCCGGTACCAGGGCGAGCACCCAACCGACCCGGTCGCCGAGCGGACGGACCACGGCCGGTGCGGCGAAGGCGGCGAAGAACCCGATCAGGACGGCGGTCAGCATGCGGGTTCGAACGGGGACATGCGGCTCCTCCAGGAGCGGGCCCGACGCCGGGACCCCGGCGGAACGGAACGACGCGCGCAGGTCGGCGCGCGGAGGGCGTGCCGGCCCGCGCGCGACCGTGCGGACGTCGCGGAGTGCGGACCGAGGGGGAGCGCGGAGGTGGCCGCGCGGAATGTCGGCGAAAATCCTACCGCGTCCCGCCCCCCTTCGGGGTGCCGTGGCGTGCGCCGGCGTTCCCGAGCGCGATCGCGAGGGCGGCGAGCGCCGCCGCGCCGACCAGGACCAGCACGGCGGCGAAGTACCCGTCCTGCGCCACCCGCACCGCGCCGAGCACGAGCGGCGCCGCCGGCTGCACGAAGGCGGCGGTCGTGGTCATGGCGCCGCTGACGGTGCCGTAGCGACGGGGTCCGTACCGTTCGGCGATCAGCCCGGCGCGCGCCAGGGTGCTGGCGCCGTTCGCGAGTCCGAAGGCGGCGGCGAAGGCCCAGAGCAGGACGAGCACGGCCGGACCGGACGCCGCCAGCGAGGCGGCGAGCGTCGCGAGCGCCGTGGTCCGCAGCGCGAACGTCGCCACGGTGGCGGTGCCGATCGGGAGGCGCTCGGCGAGCGGCGCGAACGCCACCCGCCCCGCGACCTGGAAGGCGCCGATCGATCCGACCAGCGCCGCGGTCCGCTCCGGTCCGTGGCCCGCCTCGAGCAGCAGCGGCACGGCGTGGGCCGCCACCGCCACGATCACCCCCCGATCGACCGCGAAGCCGAGGGTCCACCACCAGAACGAAGCGGTCCGCACGGCGCGGCCGAGGCCGACGTCCGACTCCGCCGTCGGGTCGGCGTCGCCGCCCGCGTCCGCGACGGGTTCCTCCTCCCGTGCGGGTCGGTCGCCCGCGCCGTACGCCGGCGCCCGGCGGACCACGAACGCGTGCAGCGGGACGGTGGCGATCCAGAGCGTCGCCCCGAGGGTCGCCAGCGCCGCCCGCCACCCGAGCCACGCCTCGAGCGAGGTGGCGAGCGGCACGAAGATCGTGCTGGCGAAGCCGGCCGCGAAGGTGACCAGCAGCAGCGCCCGCAGTCGATCGCGTCGGAACCAGGGCACGAGCACCGCGAAGGCGACCTCGTACGTCACCGCCGCCAGCACCAGGCCGATCACGGCCTGCGTGGCCACCAGCCCGGCGAACGTCTCGACGCGCGACCAGGCGACGAGGGCTGCGCCGCCGGCGAGCGACCCGAGCGTCATCAACGCCCGCCCGCCGTACCGATCGACGATCCGGCCGGCGGGGAGCGCGGCCAGGCCCGAGACGAGCAGGGCGGCGGCGAAGGCGAGCGACGTCCGGTCCCGGGTCAGGCCCAGCTCGCGCTCCATCGGGACGGTGAACACGCCGTAGGCGTAGAAGAGGATCCCGTACCCCACCGTCTGGGTGACGGCGAGCGCCCAGGCGATGCGCCAGCCCCTCGAGGTCGCCACACGAGAAGGGTAGCGCAGGCGCCTTCGCGGACCGTGGCCGAACGGGGCGCCGGGCGGTACGCTGCCGCCATGACCCCACCCCGCACCGACCTACCCGAGGCGGCCCGGGCGTTGCTCGACGACCGCTACGCCGGTACCGCCTGGACGTTGCTGCACGCCTGGATCGCCGACGACGCGGTGCTCGCGGTCGTGGCGGTGGCCGACGAGGTGCTGTTCGACCCGGACGACGACGCCTTCGACGTCGACGGCGTGCGCATCGAGACGGTCCAGGCGTTCGACACCCTGCAGGACGGCTGGGACCTGGCGGAGGACGGCGCCTTCCCGCTAGGGGACGTGTTCGGCGAACTGATCGACGCCTACGGTCGCCTCGGCTCCCGGCGCGACGCGCTCGAGTCGTAGCGCGGCGGGCGCGTACGGTCGCGGCCGGCGCCGCGCGGCCGAGGTGGCACCGTCGGTCCCGTCAGGCGCCGTCGACCGCTTCGACCTCGCGTTCGGTCGTGCTCAGGTCGCGCAGCGCGGCCCCCAGCAGGCGCTCGACGATGACCACGTCGCGCCAAGCGCCGTCGAGTCGGGCGTGCCGGAGGTAGGTCCCCACCCGCCGGAAGCCGTGCCGTTCGAGCAGCTTCAGCGACCCGACGTTCTCCGGAAATACGCGCGAGAGCACCTTCCACAGGCCCGCGCGCTCGCAGGCGGGCAGGAACGCCTCCATCAGCGCGTGCCCCACCCGGCGCCCCCGGGCGGCCCGCGCGACGTAGACGCTGAACTCGGCGATGCCGTCGTAGCACGGGCGGGAGCGGTAGCCGCTGGCCGCGATCCAGCCGAGCACCGCGCCGTCGCCGTCGTCGCGGGCGACCAGGATCGGATGGCCGTCGTCGTCGAGCCAGCCGATCAGCTCCTCCGGGGTCCGTTCGCGCGTCTCGAAGGTCGCGATCCGGTCGCGGATCCCTTCGTTGTAGATCGCGGCGACCTCCGGAAGGTCGGCGAGCTGCGCGGGTTCGACGATCAGGCCCGGTATTTCAGCGCCTCCATCAGCTCGTCGACGATCGCTTCGGTGTCGCCCCGCTCCGACGCGGTCGCGACGTGGTCGCGCACGTGCGCCCGCAGGACCGTCCCGTTCACGCGGCTGAGGGCGCCCTGGACCGCCTTGATCTGCTTGAGCACGTCGACGCAGTAGACGCTCGGGTCCTCGAGCATCCGCACCACGCCGTCGAGGTGGCCGCGCGCCGTCTTGAGCCGCAGGGCGGCGTCGCGCCGGGTCTCGGGGTCGAGGTGCAGGCAGGCGGTGGCGGGCGAGGCGACGACCGGGCCAGCCGCCGCACCGGCCGCGGACGGCTCCGCGGCGGGCGCGGCCGCCTGC
>SLSQ01000280.1 GCA_007130355.1 Trueperaceae bacterium | reverse complement strand
TCACCCTGACCCTGGCGATCCTGGGCGCGTACGCGGTGACGCGGCTCCGCTTCCGCGGCCGCACCTTCCTGGCGCGCTCGATCCTGCTGATCTACATGTTCCCGGTGATCGTGCTGGTGATCCCGCTCTACGCCGTGTTCACGCAGGTGGGACTGCGCGACACCCTGCCCGGCCTGCTGCTGCTCTACCCGGCCACCACCATCCCGGTGGCGCTGTACATGCTGCGCAGCTACTTCCAGACCCTGCCGTACGACCTCGAGGAGGCCGCCCTGATCGACGGCTGCACCCGCGCGCAGGTGATCTGGCGGATCACCCTGCCGCTCGCTCGGCCGGCGATCGCGTCGGTCGGGCTGTACGTGTTCATGATCGCCTGGAACGAGTTCCTGTTCGCGTTCATGTTCCTCGACACCCCGGCGATCTTCACCCTGCCGCGCGGCATGGTGATGCTCGACAGCCAGGAGGTGCCGCGGCAGTACCTGATGGCCGGTGCGATGATCATCACCGTGCCGATCATGGCGTTGTTCTTCTGGTTCGAGAAGTACCTGGTCGGCGGCCTCACCGCCGGAGGCGTCAAGGAGTGACCGTGCGCGCCGACTCCGGCCCCCCTCGCAGCGACCGACCGGGCACCGCCCTGATCGTGGCCGCCCGCCTCGCCGGCACCGACGGCGTGACCCTCGAGTCGGACAAGGTGGCGGACGGCCTGCGCCGCCGCGGCTTCCGCGTGGTCGAGGCCGCCGGCGAGCTGGACCGTCCCGGCCACGAGGTCGAGGGCGCCCGTCTGGACGACCCGACGGCGCTCGCGCTGGGCGCGCGCTTGTTTCCCGGCGGCGCCGACCCGACGCCCGATCCGACGAGCACCGTGGCGCACGACGCGGGGCCCGATGCGGGAGCCGACGCGCGGACCGCTGCGACGCCCGACGCGGGATCCGGCCCGCCTCCCGACCCCGACCTGCCGCACGACCTGCTCGCCGCCGCCGACGCCGTTCGGGCTCGCCTCGAAGAGGTCGTGCGCGAGGTCCGGCCCGACCTGCTGGTGGTCCAGAACGCCTGGGCGATCCCGATGCAGCTGCCGCTGGCCGTGGCGCTCGCCCGGCTGGCACGGGCGACCGGCCTGCCCACGATCTCGCACGAGCACGACTACCCGTGGGAGCGCGCCCGCTTCGCGCACCCGCGCGACCCGGAGCTGCTGCGCGCGACCTTCCCGCCCGATCTCCCGAACGTGGGGCACCTGTGCATCCACGCCGGCGCGCGCGACGAGCTGAAGCGCCGCCGCGGCCTGGACGCGCGGGTGCTGCCGAACGTGATGGACTTCGCCGCGCCGTTCGCGGTGCGCGACGACGTCAACGCCGGGCTGCGCCGCGAGCTCGGCATCCCGGTGGACGCCCGCCTGTTCCTCCAGCCCACCCGCGTGGTGCCCCGCAAAGGGATCGAGGACGCGATCGAGCTGGTGCGGCGCCTGCGCGACACGCGCGCGGTGCTGGCGATCTCGCACGCCGCCGGCGACGAGGGGACGGAGTACCTGCGCTTCCTCGAGGATCGCGCCCGGGAGAACGGGGTCCCGCTCCTGCACGTCGCCGACCGGATCGGCCCGCGGCGTGGCCACGGCCCGGACGGACCGGTCTACGCGCTCTCCGACCTGTACGCGCACGCCGACTTCGTCACCTACCCGAGCCGCATCGAAGGGTTCGGCAACGCCCTGCTCGAGACGATCGCCGCCCGCAAGCCGGCGTTGGTGCGCCGCTACCCCGTGTACGTGCGGGATATCGCACCGACCGGCGTCCGCTTCGTCGAGATCGAGCAGGGCGTGTCCGACGCCGCGGTCGCGGCCGTCCGCGCGCGGCTGGACGATCCCCGGCTCGTGGCGGAGGAGACCGACCACAACCACCGCGTCGCGCGCGCCCGCTTCGGGCTCGACGCGCTCGACGCGGTGCTGGACGCCACCCTGCGCGATCTGGAGGTCGCCGCGTGACGCTCGCCCCGAGGACCCGCGTCGCCGAGGATCGGGTCCGCGCCCACCTCGAGGCGATCTACGACGCCCGCGTCGCCGCCGAATGGACGCCGCGCCTGCTCGCCCGGATGGACGCCGCCGAACGCGGGTTCGCAGCACCGTTCGTGCCGCCCGAAGACCGGTTGGGGCCGGAGACCTCGGTGTTGATCACCTACGCCGACCAGGTCCGCCACGAGGGCGAACCGCCGCTGCGGACCTTGCGGCGACTGCTGCACGGTCCCCTCGACGACGCCGTCGCGGCCGTGCACCTGCTGCCGTTCTTCCCCTCCACCTCCGACGACGGCTTCGCCGTCGCCGACTACGACCGGGTCGACCCCGCCTACGGCGACTGGGACGACGTCGCCGCCCTGGGCGCGCGGCACGACCTGATGTTCGACGCGGTGCTGAACCACGCCTCCGCCTCGCACCCCTGGTTCCGCGGCTGGTTGGACGGAGATCCGGCGTACGACGGCTGGTTCCTGGAGGCGGACCCGACCGCCGACCTGAGCGCCACCGTCCGCCCGCGCACCACCCCGCTGCTCACCCCGTTCGCGACCCCCGACGGCACCCGCCACGTCTGGACCACCTTCGGACCCGATCAGGTCGACCTGAACTACCGCACGCCCGCCGTGCTCGACGCGATGGCCGGCGTGCTGCTCGACTACGCGCGCCGCGGCGCGCGGCTGCTGCGGCTCGACGCGGTGACCTACCTCTGGAAGGAGCCGGGCACCTCGAGCGTGCACCTTCCGCGCACGCACGAGATCGTGCGGCTGATCCGTACCGTGCTCGAGGCGTGCACCCCCGGGGTGGTGGTGATCACCGAGACCAACGTGCCGCACGCCGAGAACGTGTCGTACTTCGGGCGCGGCGATGATGAAGCGCAGATGGTCTACAACTTCGCGCTGCCGCCGCTGGCGCTGCACGCGTTCCATCGCGGCGACGCGCGGATCCTGCGCGACTGGGCCCGCGGACTGACCACCCCCGGATCCTCCACCGCCTTCTTCAACTTCCTCGCTTCGCACGACGGGATCGGCGTGCGACCGGTCGAGGGGATCCTGCCGGGCGCCGAGAGCCGCTCCCTCGCCGACCGGGTCCGGCGGCACGGCGGGCTGGTCAGCGCCAAGACCGACGTCGGCGGCGGCGAGAGTCCGTACGAGCTGAACGTCAGCCTCTACGACGCGCTGAACGAACCGGAGCGGAGCGAGGACGAAGGGGTGCGCCGCATGGTGACGGCGCACGCGCTGATGCTGGCGCTGCCGGGCGTGCCGGCGCTGTACGTCCACTCGCTGCTCGGTTCCCGCAACGACCTTCGGCGCCTGCGCGAGACCGGCCGGGCCCGCTCGATCAACCGCGGACGGTTCGACTGGGCCACGCTCCGTCGCGAGCTGGCCGACCCTGCGCACCGACGCGCCCGGGTGCTCGCCGGGATCCGTGGCTGGCTGCGCATCCGGGCCCGCCACCCGGCGTTCGATCCGGCCGCGCCGGCGACCTGGCCGGACGCGCCCGACGGGGTGGCGGCGGTGGTGCGCCACGCGCCGGACGGGAGCGCGGTGGCGTGCCTGCACGAGATCGGCGGCACCGGCGCGCGCCTGGACCTCGCGCGCACGGTCGGTCGGTCGAGCGGGCGGGCGGATGGACGGACGGACGCGCGCGCCGCCACCCGCGAAGCGCGCGACCTCGGCAGCGGTGCCCCGATGGACGCGGGCGCCGAGGTCGCGCTCGGACCGTACGAGACGCGCTGGATCGCGCTACCCGGCTGACCCGTTCCCTGCGCCCGCATCGGAACCTGCGCCCGCATCGGAACCTTCGGCCGCACCGGGCCGATCGTCCCCGGGCCTCGGCTGCGCACGCCGCTCCGTCGCCAGCTCGGGCGCGTCGGGCACGCCCGGAGCGTCGGACAGCACCGACCCCAGCGCGGCGGTCCACGGCGTCCCGGTCGGACCGCTCGTCGCGAACGCGCCCTCCCGGTCGTCCGGATCCCAGTCGACCGCGTAGCGACCGCGCAGTTCGCCCAGCCGCTCCTCGAGCGCGCGTTCCCGCGCGCTGCGGTCCCCCTCGCGCTCGCCGCGGCGTCGCGGCAGGTCCAGGTAGAACCGCTCCTTCCGCGCCAGGATCGTGCCGTCCGGAAGCGGCGCGCCCTCCTCGAGCTTGCGCACGCGGACGCCCCACGGCCGCAACAGCAGACGCCGCGCCTCGGCGCGCGTGGCATCGGCCGCCGTCAGCGACGCGATCAGGTCGGCGTCGGTGAGGTAGGGAAGCTCGTCGACGCGGACCAGATCGGCGAGGCGCAGCACCTGCACCAGCGCCGCGAGCATCGCCGAGGCGCCCAGATCGGCGGCCGAGACGTGGGCGTGAGCCTCCCGCACGATCAGGGTCTCGAGCAGATCCGCGGTCGCGTCGTCGAACACGAGCTGCGACCCGTCGCCGGCTTCGGCGTCCAGGGACGCCCCGGCCAGCAGCCGAGCGGGCGCGACCGTCAAGCCGCCGCCCGCGGCGGCGGCCCGCACCAACGAGTCCAGGTGGTCGAGGTGCAGCCGGCCGTCGCGGTTCTTGAATGCGCTCGGCTCCTCCCCTTCGGCGAGGGCGAGGACCCGTTCCGGGTCGAGGCCCGCGTCGCGCAGCAGGTCGGCGACCGGCGCGGCGCGGATCCGTTCGGCGGTGGCGCGGTGGTGGTCGACCTCGGCGATCGCCTCGAGCGCGTGGCTGAACGGCGGGTGGCCGACGTCGTGGAGGAGCGCGGCGGCGCGCACGTCGGGCCGGTCGGGCGCGAAGGTGGCGGCGAGCGCGAACGCTCCGCAGACGTGCTGCAGGCGGGTCGGGACCTGCTGCGTCGCGAAGCGGGCGGCGCCGGCCCACGCCACGTAGTGCAAGCGGCGCAGCTGCGGGGTGCGCAGCAGCGCGCGCTCGAGCGCGGAACAACGGACCCGCACGCCCCAGAGCGGCTCGGACAAGGTTCCGTCCGGTGCGTCCAGTCGGGCGTGCGGGTCGTGGAGCGGACCTGCGAGAGGTCCGGCGGGTGGGGCGGAGCGTTCGCTCATCCCCGCCAGCGTACCGACCTCAGTTCGGTTCGTTGTCCCAGGGGCCGACGACGCCCGGGACGGCGAACTCCATGCTCACCAGGTCCTCGATGGTGGGAAGGTAGCCGTCCTCGTAGACGAGGTTCCCGTTGCGGTCGAACAGCGGACCTGCGAACGGTTCGTACACCTCGCGGCCCTCGACCATCTGGTCGTGCCGGTGCAGCACCAGGTCGTGGACGGAGATCTCGCCCAGTTCCTCGTCGACGACGATCGCCTCCTGCAACGTCTCGAGCCACGGTTCGGCGACGACGACGCCCGGCTCGGCGCCCAGCTCGACCGCGCCGTGCTCGAGCAGCCAGAAGTAGTCCACGTCGGACAGGTCGGCGCCCACGTAGGTGCCGTCGAGGACCTTCTCGATCACGTCGGCGTAGATCACGTCCCAGTGCACCAGGTGGCCGGAGAGCACCGTCTCGGGGCTGAACTCGACCATGCTGGCGTAGTGGCTGAAGCTCGGGTAGCCCCGCTCGGCGGCGGTCTGGATCACGGTCGGGGTGTCCTCGGTGAAGGCGAACGCGTCGGCACCGACCGCCATCAGCGCCTCGGTCGCCTCCGCCGCGCCGGCCGGGTCGAACCAGTTGAACAGCCAGCGGACGTGCACCTCGGCGTCGGGGTTCACGGCGCGGGCGCCGAGGGCGAAGGCGTTGATGTGGCGCTTCACCTCGGGGATCGGGAAGGCGGCGACGTAGCCGAGGATGCCGCTCTCGCTGGCGGCGGCGGCCTGCATCCCGTTCAGGTAGTACACCTGGTAGAAGTCGGCCATGTACGTGAGCGTGTTCTGGTTGCGGGCGACGCCGGTGCCCCAGCCGAACACGACGTCCGGGTAGCGCGTCGCGGCGTTCAGGGTGCCGTCGCCGAACCCGAAGCTGGTCGAGAAGATCGCTTCGGCGCCGTCGAACACCAGCTGGTCGATGAACGGTTCGACCTCGGCGTCGGGCACGCTCTCGACGTAGACGGTCTCGATCGCGTCGCCGAACCGTTCCTGGACCGCCTGGCGGCCGAGGTCGTGGGCGTAGCTGAAGCCGTAGTCGCCGACCGGGCCGACGTACAGGAACCCGACCTTGAGCGGGTCGTCCTGGGCGTGCGCGGCCGAGAAGGCGAAGAGGGTCAGGAGCGCGAGAAGGATGCGTCGCACGGTGCTACCTCCGGGTGGGGCCATTGGGGCCCGGGTGGAACGGGCGGGGCGCGAGCGCCCCTGGGGCGAAGGGTCCGAAGGCGGGAACGTCCCGCCCGAGTGCCGAAGCCGGCGCGGAACGCCGGCGCTGGGCCAGATCGGGGGCCGGGCGGCTCATCGGCCGCCTCGGACGTACGGTTCGCCCAACGCCTCGGGCGCGCCGAAGGCGCCGCGGCCCCGCAGCAGGGCGGTGAGGGTGAGGGCGAGGATCGTGAACAGGTACGGGAGCATCGTCAGCAGTTGCGGCGCGAACCGGTCCTGCAACAGGAAACTGAGACTGAAGAACGCGCCGAACAGCAGAGCGGCGCCGATCGCGCGGAGCGGGTGCCAGAGCGCGAAGATCGCCAGCGCGAGCGCGATCCAGCCGAGGCCGTTCGTCATCCCCTGGCCCGACGACGGCCGGTAGGCGAGGGAGAGGAACCCGCCGGCGACGCCCGCCATGGCGCCGCCGAACACCACCGCGCCGGCACGCACCATCAGCACCCGCACGCCGGCGGCGTCGGCGGCGGCGGGGTTCTCCCCCACCGTCCGCAGCGCCAGGCCGAAGCGGGTGCGGAACAGCACGAACCAGACGACGACGGCGG
>SLSQ01000187.1 GCA_007130355.1 Trueperaceae bacterium | reverse complement strand
AGTCCGCTACCGAACGTTCGACGGCGTCCATTGGGGCGAGGTCGAAGGCGGCCGCGTCCACCAGCTCACCGACATGATCGGTCGCCGCAGCGGCACGGTCGTCCCGCTCACCGACGTCAACCTGTTGCCCCCGTGCGACCCGCGCGTGATCGTGTGCGTCGGCAAGAACTACGCCGACCACGTCGCCGAGATGGGTGGCGACCGCTCGGCCCTGCCGAAGGAGCCGGGGCTGTTCCTCAAGGGCCTGAACACCCTGAGCGGGGCCGGCGACCCGATCCCCTACCCGCACTGGACCCGGGAGCTGCACTACGAGGGCGAACTCGCCGTCGTGATCGGTCGGACCGCACGGAACGTGAGCGCGTCCGAAGCGCTCGAGCACGTGCTCGGCTACGCCTGCGCCGTCGACGTCACCGCCCGCGACGCGCAACGCACCGACCTGCAGTGGGTCCGCGGCAAGAGCGCCGACGGCTTCTGCCCGGTCGGCCCCTGGCTCGAAACCGACCTCGACCCGAGCGACGTACGGATCGAGACCCTCGTCAACGACGAGGTCCGCCAGGACGGACGCACCCGCGACATGATCTTCTCGGTGCCCGAGGTGCTGGCCTACGTGAGCCGCTTCATGACCCTGCGCCCCGGCGATCTGGTCCTCACCGGCACGCCGGACGGCGTCGGACCCCTCGCCGTCGGCGACCGGGTCGAGGTCCGCATCGAAGGGATCGGCAGCCTGGTCAGCGACGTCGAAGCGGCGTGACGCAGGGGGCCCCGATCGGCGCCCCGCCCGAACCGATCGACCTCGGGCACGGCAGCTGGCTGCTCGACTCCCGCCTCGCCGGCGAACCGGGCGTGGTCGGCGTGTTCGTCCGCACCCTCGCCGACGGCCGCGTCGCCCTGATCGAGGCCGCCTCGGGCGCCACCGTTCCGACCGTGCTGCGCGGCCTCGGCGCGCTCGGCCTCGGGCCCGAGGACGTGGCCGGCATCTTCGTCACGCACGTGCACCTCGACCACGCCGCCGGCGCCGGAGGGCTCTGCGCCTGGGCCGATGCCCCGGTCTTCGTGCACCCCGACGGGGCCCGGCACCTGCACGACCCGAGCCGCCTCTGGAACAGCGCCGCCCGGCTCTACGGCGACGCCATGGACCGGCTCTGGGGTCCGATGCGGCCGGTACCCGAGGAGCTGCTGCGACCGCTGCCGGACGGCCGCACGCTGACCCTGGGCGGCACCCCGTTCCGGGTGCTGCATACGCCCGGCCACGCGCGGCACCACCTGAGCCTGATCGACGACCGCGGCGACGCCTACGTCGGCGACGCCGCCGGCATCCGCCTGCCCGGCGTCCCCAAGATCCGGCCCGCCCTGCCTCCCCCCGAGACCGACCTCGAGGCGCTGGACGCGAGCCTCGACCGACTCCGGGCCGAGACGCCGGCGCGCCTGCTGCTCACGCACTTCGGGGCGTTCGACGACGTCGACGCGCACCTGGAGGCCGCCTCGAGCCGCGCCCGCGCCTGGGGCCAGGAGGTCCTCGCCGGCCTGCGCGCCGGCGAGGACGAGGCGGCCCTGGTCCGGCGCATGGAACGGCTCGAGGACGCCGAGCTCGACGCCGACGGCGTCGCCGACCCGGACCTCCGTCGCCGCACCAAGGGGAGCAGCGACGCCGCCATGACCGTCGCCGGCCTGAGCCGCTACTGGCGCAAGCTGCGACCGGACGCCCTCGTGGAGGGCGGCTCCCGCGGCGGACCGTGAGGCCCGCCTTCCCGCTGCCGCGCACCGCCCGCCTCGCGGTGTTCGCCTCCGGACGGGGCAGCAACCTCGCCGCCCTGCTGCGGGCGTTCCCGCCCGCGCCCGGCCCGGACGCGGACGACGCGGACGGGGACGGGGCGGAACGTCCGGATCCGGTCGGCCGGGTGGTGCTCGCCTTCGGAAACGTGCCGGACGCGCCGGCGCTGCGCCGCGCGACGGAGGCCGGCGCGGCGGCCGAGGCCCGTACCTGGAGCCGCGCGCACGGCGACCGCGACGCCTTCGAACGGGCGGCGCAGCACGCCCTCGACCGGCACGGGGTCGACCTGATCGTGCTGGCCGGCTTCATGCGGGTGCTGTCGCCGGCCTTCGTGCGGCGATGGGAGGACCGGATCGTGAACGTGCACCCGAGCCTGCTGCCCGCCCATCGCGGCCTGCGCGCCCCGGAGCAGGCGATCCGTGCCGGCGCCACCCGTTCCGGCTGCACCGTGCACCTGGTCGACGACGGGGTCGACACCGGCCGGATTCTGGCGCAACGCGCCGTCCCGGTCCTGCCCGACGACGACGCCGAGCGGCTGGCGGCCCGGATCCAGGTCGAGGAGCACGCGCTGCTTCCGGCCACCGTCGCCGCTTGGCTGCGCGGCGCAGCGGCCGAGGGTCCCCTCGCGCCACCGGCGAAGGAGGAATCGTGAGCGACGTCCCATCCGCCCGCGAGGCGGTTCTGGTGATCGGCGGCGGCGGGCGCGAGCACGCCCTCGCCTGGGCCCTGGCGCGCTCCCCGCGTGCCCCCGAGGTGCACGTCGCGCCCGGCAACGCCGGGACCGAGGCGGCGTTCGTCACGCACCGCGGCGTCGACGCCGCGACCGATCCCGAGGCGGCGGTCGCTCTCGCCCGCACGATCGGGGCGACCGTTTGCGTGGTCGGTCCGGAGGCGCCGCTCGCCGCCGGGCTGGCCGACCGGCTGCGCGCCGCCGGAGTGCCCGTCTTCGGTCCCGGCCGCGACGGCGCGCTGCTCGAGGCGTCGAAGTCGGTCGCCAAGCGGTTCATGGAACGGCACCGCGTGCCCACCGCCCGCTACGCCGCCTTCGACGCGCTCGAACCGGCGCTCGCCCACCTGCGCCGGCACGGAGCCCCGATCGTGGTCAAGGACGCCCACCTCGCCGCCGGCAAGGGCGTCACCGTCGCCGAACGCGCGGACGAGGCGGAGGCGGCCCTGCGCACCCTGTTCGCACGCGACGGGGCTGAGGCGGTGCTCGAGGAGCGCCTGGTCGGGGTCGAGCTCAGCGTGCACGTCCTCACCGACGGCGAGCACCACGCGGTCCTGCCGGTCGCGCAGGACCACAAGCAGGTCGGGGAGGGCGACACCGGCCCGATGACGGGCGGGATGGGGGCGTACGCGCCGGTGCCGCTGCTCGGCGAGGCGCAGCGCGCGCGGCTCGAGCGGGAGGCGATCCGACCGGTCCTCGACGGCCTGCGTGCCGACGGGATCGACTACCGCGGCGTCCTCTTCCTGGGCGTGATGTGGACCGCCGATGGTCCCAAGCTGCTCGAGATCAACGTCCGGCTCGGCGATCCCGAAGCGCAGACGGTCCTGCCCCTGCTCGACGGCGACTGGTACGCGGTGCTGCGTGCGGTGGCGGAGGGACGCCTGCACGAGGCGGCCCCGTTGCGTTGGCGCGACGCGGCCGCCGCGACGGTGGTCGTGGCCGCGCCCGGGTACCCCGGACCGTACGCGAAGGACCTTCCGATCGGCCTGCCGCCCGACCTGGCGCCCGAGCGGGCGAACGTCCGGTCCGAACCCGCGCCGCCGTCGGACGCGTCGGAGCCGTCCGGCACCGAGACGTACCTGTTCCATGCCGGTACCCGGCGGAACTCCGACGGGACGCTCGTCAGCTCGGGCGGGCGCGTGCTGGCCGCCACCGCCGTGGCCGCCACCAAGGAGGACGCGGTCGCCGCCGCCTACCGGGCCGCCGACCGGATCGGGCTCGAAGGGGCCGTGATCCGCCGCGACGTGGGGCGGCGTCCGGAGACGATCCCGGACGGCCCGGACGCGGACCGGTGAGGCCCGGGCGACGTACCGGGGCGTCGCGCAGCGTCCGGCCCGTGCGGTAGCCTGACCGCCATGAACCGATCCGCGCGTCCCTCCGATCCCGTCCGGACGCGCCGGCGCGCGCTGATCGCGCTGATCGCGGCGCTCGCGGTCCTCGTGGCCGCCTGCGCGCCGGCCGCCGAGGACCAGGCCGAACTGGTCGAGGACCCGACCGGTCCGCTCACGTACCACCCCACGCCGACCGGCGCCGTCTGGAGCTACCTGCCCGAGCGCGCCACCCTCAGCGAAGGGCGCTTGAACACGCGGGTCGAGGGGCCGACCGTTCTCGACGGTCAGGTCCGGACCTCCTGGCGCACCGCCGGACGCGGCCTCGACGTCCGTCACTTCCGGGAGCACCGCAGCGACGGGACGTACCTCTTCCGGACCGAACGTCCCGGCACGATCCTCACCTACGACCCGCCGATCTTCGAGATGCCGGAGCGCGAGTTGCGGGTCGGCGACAACTGGAACGGGTCCACGACGGTCACGACTCGGTTCCCCGAGGCCCGGGCCGAGAACCGCGAGCAGGTGCTCGAGGTCGACTACGTCACCACCGTGGTCGATCGCCGCTCGGTGACGGTGCCGGCCGGCACCTTCGAGGTGTACGTCCTCAACTTCACCAGCCGCACCCTCGACGATGACGGCGAGGTGCTCGAGGAGTTCACGCAGGAGCGGTGGTTCGCGCCGTACCTCGGCATCGTCCGCAACGAGCAGGGGCATTTGCTGGTCGATTCGAACCTGCTCGAGCTGCCGCGCGCGCCGTGACCCCGGCACGGCGTCGCGGCCCACGGTCGGCGCTGCCGGGGACCGGTACCCTGCCGCCCAACCCGGCTGCCGCGAGGGGGAAGGGACGCTCGGCATGACGCCACTCGACGACATCCACGATCCCGCCGACCTGAAGCGCCTGCCGCGCTCCGAACTCCCGCGCGTGGCCGACGAACTGCGGGCCGAGATCGTGCGGGTCTGCTCCCGGGCGGGGGGCCACCTCGCCAGCAGTCTCGGCGCCGTCGAGCTCACCGTCGCCCTGCACTGGCTGTTCGACAGCGCCCGCGACCGCTTCGTCTGGGACGTCGGGCACCAGACGTACGGCCACAAGATCCTGACCGGCCGCCGCGACGCCATGCCCACGATCCGCACCCCCGGCGGCCTGGCCGGCTTCACGACCAGCAGCGAGTCGGTCCACGACGCCCTCACCGTCGGGCACGCCTCGACCAGCGTCGCGGCCGCGTTCGGGATGGCCTTGGCCCGCGACGCGCGCGGCCAGGACCACCGCGTCATCGCGGTGATCGGCGACGGCGCCCTGACCGGCGGGATGGCGCTCGCGGCGCTGAACCAGATCGGGCACGTGAAGCCGAAGATGACCGTGGTGCTGAACGACAACGAGATGTCGATCAGCGAGAACGTCGGAGCGCTCAACCACACCATGCGTCAGCTTCAGGTCAAGCCGTGGGTGCAGGACGCCGAAGCCCGCTCGAAACGGACGCTCGAGGGCGTCTACGCGCCGCTCGCCGAGCTCGGCAGCCGCGCCAAGTCGGCCGCCCGGCGGTTCTTCGACCCGGCCAGCGACAATCCGTTCCACGCCATGGGCCTGCGCTACGTCGGGCCGGTCGACGGGCACGACGTGCACGCGCTCGCCTACTACCTCGAGCACATCGACCGGCTCGACGGTCCGACCATGCTGCACGTGGTCACCCGCAAGGGCAAGGGGCTCGAGGTGGCCGAGGCCGACCCGATCACTTGGCACGGCGCCTCGGCGTTCGATCCGGATCGTCCGGTGCACGTCGGCAAGGGGTACGCCTGGTCGGACGCGTTCGGCGACGCCGCCATCCAGCTGGCCGACGCCGACGACCGGGTCTGGGTCCTCACGCCCGCCATGCGCGAAGGGTCCGGCCTGGTCGCGTACAGCAAGCGCCACCCCGACCGCTACCTCGACGTCGGCATCGCCGAGGACGTGGCGGTCACGACCGCCGCCGGCATGGCGCTGCAGGGGCTGAAGCCGATCGTCGCGATCTACTCGACCTTCCTGCAGCGCGGCTTCGATCAGGTCGTGCACGACGTGTCGATCGAGAACCTGGACGTGACCTTCGCGATCGACCGCGCCGGCCTGGTCGGCGGGGACGGCGCCACGCACCAGGGGGTCTACGACCTCGCCTTCCTTCGGGCGCTTCCGAACCTGTCGGTCGCGATGCCGCGCGACGCGCGCCAGATGCGGGCGATGCTCCGCGAGGCGCAGCGTCTGGGCGGACCGAAGGCGGTCCGCTGGCCGCGCGGTTCCGTCGACGTGGCGCCGGAGGCGCCGGTCGACGCTTGGGACGCGATCGAGTGGGGCCGGGCGGAGGTCCTGAAGGAGGGGTCGGAGCTGTGGCTGCTCGGGCTCGGGCCGACCGTCGGGTACGCCCTCGAGGCGGCCGGCGACGACCCGCGGGTCGGGGTGGTCGACGCGCGCTTCGTGAAGCCGCTCGACGCCGCCCTGATCACGCGCCTCGCCCGCAGCGGCGCGCGGCTCGTCACCGTCGAGGACCACGCCCTGCCCGGCGGCTTCGGTTCGGCCGTCGCCGAACTGCTGGCCGACCGCGGCCTCGCGGTGCCGTTGACGCGCCTCGGGATCGCCGATCGGATCGTGCCGCACGGCGACCCGAAGGCGCAGCACGAGGAGCTCGGCTACGGCCCGCGCGCCCTCGCCCGGCGCGTGCGCGAGCTGCTCGACGGGACCGAGCCGAGCGGGGCGGACCGGACGAACGTCGGCGTCGGCGCGAGCCGGTCGGGGGTCGCGACGCACGCCGCCACCTCCGGCGCGGACGACCGCACCCCGAACTGACGCCGGCCGCACGCGGCGAGCCGACGGCGCGTTGACACCCCGCCGCATCTTGGGTATTCTTGCCCTCGCGCTGCCGTGAGGCACGCCCAAAACCTGGACCCGTAGTGTAGCGGTTAGCATATCTGCCTGTCACGCAGAAGGTCGCGGGTTCGAATCCCGTCGGGTCCGCCAGAAGACGCGGT
>SLSQ01000278.1 GCA_007130355.1 Trueperaceae bacterium | reverse complement strand
CTCGGGGCGCTCGGAACGTTCGTGCGCGTCGCCGGCCCGTAGCGGCGCGGGCCCGCACGAGGCCCCGTCCTCGAACGCGGTTTGGCGCGTCGCAGACGTCCGTACCGTAGGCGCGGACGCGCCCCGGGATGGTACAGTGCCACGTTTGAGGCGCCGCCCGCGCTCGGCCCGCGCCGGGTCGAGCGCGGCGCCGTGCGGGCGCCACGCGCCCGCCTGAAGACGCCCGGGCCGCTGAGGAGGGACCCCCTTGAACGAAGGACAGGTCGTCCCCGTCCAGATCACGGACGAGATCAAGACGAGCTTCATCAACTACGCCATGTCGGTCATCGTGGACCGGGCGCTTCCCGACGTCCGCGACGGCCTCAAGCCGGTGCAGCGCCGCATCCTCTACGCCATGCAGCAGGAGGGACTCGCCAGCAACCGCAAGCACTCGAAGTCGGCCGGCGTGGTCGGGGAGGTCATCAAGAAGTACCACCCCCACGGCGACAGCGCCGTCTACGACGCGATGGTCCGAATGGCGCAACCGTGGAACGTGCGGTATCCGCTGGTCGACGGTCAGGGCAACTTCGGCTCGATCGACGGCGATCCGGCGGCCGCCTACCGCTACACCGAGGCGCGCCTCACCCGCGTGGCCGAGAGCCTGCTCGTGGACATCGAGAAGGAGACGGTCGACGAGCGCGAGAACTACGACGGCACCACCAGCGAACCGGACGTGCTGCCGAGCGCCTTCCCGAACCTGCTCGTCAACGGAGCGTCGGGCATCGCGGTCGGGATGGCGACGAACATCGCGCCGCACAACCTGACCGAGATCGTGGACGGCCTGGTCGCGATGATCGGGAACCGGGAGCTGACCCTCGACGAGCTGATGACGCACGTCACCGGTCCGGACTTCCCGACCGGCGGGATCATCGGCCGCGAGGGGATCCGGCAGGCGTACGAGACCGGCCGCGGATCGATCCGGGTGCGCGGCAAGGTCCGGATCGAGGACGCCAAGAGCCCGAAGCCGCGCATCGTCGTGACCGAGATCCCGTACCAGGTGAACAAGACCAGTCTGATCCAGACGGCGGCGCAGCTGGTCCGTACCAAGAAGATCGAGGACATCTCGAACATCCGCGACGAGTCCGACCGTCAGGGGATGCGGATCGTCTTCGAGCTCAAGCGCGGCACGCTGCCGGAGCTGGTCCTGAACCAGCTGTACAAGTACACGCAGCTGCAGTCGACCTTCGCGATCAACAACGTGCTGATCGTGGGGCGCTCGCCGCGGCTGCTGTCGATGCTCGACACGATGCGCCTGTTCCTCGACCACCGAGCCGACGTCGTCGCCCGGCGCACCCGCTACGAGCTCCGCAAGGCGCAGGAACGTGCGCACGTGCTCGAGGGGTACCTGATCGCGCTCGACAACCTCGACGAGGTGATCGCGCTGATCCGAGCCGCCCCGGACGGACCGACGGCGCGCGACGCGCTGATGAACCGGTTCGGCCTCACCGAGGCCCAAGCTCAGGCGGTGCTCGACATGCGCCTGCAGCGCCTCACCGGCCTCGAACGCGCCAAGATCCAGGAGGAGTACGACGAGCTTCAGCGCCTGATCGAGCGGCTGAACACGATCCTGGGCGACGAGACCGAACTGTGGAAGGTCGTCGAGCACGAACTGCGCGACGTCGCCGAACGGTTCGGCGACGGGCGCCGTACGCAGATCGGAGCGCTGAGCGACGAGATCGGCAAGGAGGACCTCATCGCCGAGGAGGCGATGGTCGTCACCCTGACGCGCGGCGGGTACATCAAGCGGACCGCGCTCAGCTCCTACCGCGCCCAGGCGCGCGGCGGCCGCGGCGTGAGCGCGCAGCGCGCCAAGGACGACGACACGAACACGCTTCTGCTGGTCGGCTCGACGCACGACTACCTGCTCTTCTTCACCGACCGGGGGCGGGTGTACCGCGAGAAGATCTACGATCTGCCGGTCGCCGAGCGCGCCGCCCGCGGCAGCCACGTCCGCAACCTGCTGCCGCTCGAGGACGACGAGACCGTCCAGTCGGTGCTGTCGATCCCGGACTTCGACGTCGACGGCTTCTTCACCTTCGCCACCCGGCGGGGCGTGATCAAGCGCACCCCGATCCGGGAGTACGCGAACATCAACGCCTCCGGACTGATCGCCGTGAACGTCGTCGACGGCGACGAGCTGGTCGCGGTCCGCGTCACCGGCGGCGAGCACGACATCGTGCTCGCGACCCGCGACGGCAAGGCGATCCGCTTCGAGGAGTCGGCCGTCCGCACCACCGGACGCGCCACCCAGGGCGTGATCGGCGTGCGCCTGCGGGACCGGGACGAGGTCGTGAGCCTCGCGACCGTAGCGCCCGACGAGAAGGAGCGTGCCGAGTTGCTGGCCGTCTCCGAACGCGGGTACGGCAAGCGCACCCCCCTCGGCGAGTACCCGCTGCGCGGGCGCGGCGGGATGGGCGTGATCACGCTGAACGTCACGCCGCGCACCGGCTCGCTGGTCGGTCTGAACCCGGTCACGGGGGACGAGGACCTCCTGGTCCTGTCGCAGAACGGCATCCTGATCCGGACCCACGTCCAGCAGGTCAGCTCGTACGGCCGCTCGTCGCAGGGCGTGACGATCATGCGCCTCGGGGCCGACGACAACGTCGTCGCCGCGCTGGTGATGCTGGCGGAGGAGCAGATCGAGGAGGCGGGGCACGAGGTCGAGGCCGAGGCGGCGGAACGTGCCCACGGCACCGGCGACGCCGCACCGGGCGCGCCGAAGCCAGCGGCCGCGCCGGACGACCCCACCGACGGGGACGACCCGGACGACGCCGCGTGAGTCGACCGCGCATCTGGCTCGACTGCGACCCCGGGCACGACGACGCGTTCGCGCTGCTGCTGGCGGCGCGGACGTGCGACCTGATCGGCGCGTCGAGCGTCAGCGGCAACGTCGGCCTCCCGTCGACCACCCGCAATCTGCTCCTGGTCCACGACCTGTTCGCCCCGGCGACCGGGCCGGTTCCGGTCCACGCCGGCGCCGCCGCACCCCTCTCGGGCCCCCCGCTCCACGCGCCCGACATCCACGGCGAGAGCGGACTCGACGGACCGGAGCCGTGGGAACCGGTCGGGGCGGCCGAGTCGGAACCGGCGGCGCAGGCGATCGTGCGTGCGGCCCGGGAGCACGACGATCTGTGGCTGGTCGCGACCGGCCCGCTGACGAACGTCGCGCTCGCCTTCCTGCTCGACCCGAAGCTGCCGCGTCGCCTGCGCGGCGTCTCCTGGATGGGCGGGTCGCGCACCTTCGGCAACGTCACCGCCGCCGCCGAGTTCAACGCGCTCGCCGACCCCGAGGCGGCCGACCTCGTGTTCCGCAGCGGGGCCCGCATCGTGATGGCCGGCCTCGACCTCACCCATCAGTTCCTGCTCGGACCGGACGACACCGAACGCCTGCGCGCGCTCGATACGCGGGTCGGCCGCTTCGGCGCCGACCTGCTCGCCTTCTTCCAGGACCGCTACGGGCGCGCCTCGCGACGCTCGGAGGCCCCGATGCACGATCCGTGCGCGGTGCTGGCGCTGACCGATCCCGAGCTGTTCGCGTCGGAGCAGCTGCACGTGACGGTCGAGCTGCGCGGCACGGCCACCCGGGGCGCGACCGTCTGCGACCAGCGCGACCTGCACCGGCGCGGCGAACCGAACGCGACCGTCCTGGTGGGCGTCGACGCGGAACCGGCACGCGAGCGGTTGCACCGCGCCCTCGCCGCCTATCGGGACGACGACCCTGGAAGCGGCGTCGGCTGACCGGTACGCTGAGGCGTGATCCGTTTCGAGAACGTCTCCAAGGTCTACCCGCGGACGCACACGCATGCGCTCCGCACCGTGGACGTGCGGATCCGCAAGGGCGAGTTCGTCTACATCACCGGCCACTCCGGCGCCGGCAAGTCGACGTTGCTGTCGCTGCTGCTGCGCCGAACCGCCCCGAGCGAGGGGCGCGTGCTCGTGAACGGCCAGGACCTGGCGCGACTCCCGGAACGGAAGCTGCCGCTGCTGCGGCGCGCGATCGGGATGGTGTTCCAGGACCACCGGCTGCTGGCGTCGCTCTCGGCCGAGGAGAACCTGACCTTCGCCTTGCGGGCGACCGGTACCCGTGGCGACCTGCAGCAGCGAGCTCTGCAGGTCCTGCGCCAGGTCGGCCTGGCGCACAAGCGCAAGGCGTACCCGATCGAACTGTCGCTCGGCGAGCAGCAACGGGTCGCGATCGCCCGCGCGATGGTGACGAACCCGCCGCTGCTGCTCTGCGACGAACCGACCGGGAACCTCGATCCGGACACCAGCTGGGAGGTGCTCGAGCTCCTCTCCGACCTGAACATCCGCGGCACCACGGTCGTGATCGCCACCCACTCGCGCGAGCTGGTCGACCGTCTGCGCCGGCGCACGCTGGTCCTGCGCGGCGGCGAGCTGGTCCGCGACGACGACGCCGGAGGCTACGCGCTCTGAACCGGAACGCCGCGGTTCAGGAGCGCACCACGCCGTAGTCGAGCCGGTCATCGTCGAGCAGCATCTCGAAGAACTGGTTCTGGGCGAGCGCGTCGATCATCGCGAAGCGGTGCTCGGCGTCGACGTAGACCCCGTCCTTCATGACCGTGTGGCCGTAGACCCCGAAGCGATGGCCCGCCTGCCGCACCAGCTCCGGCTTCTCGTACCACCATCGCTTCGTGTCGGGGTCGTGATAGAAGAAATCGTCGAACTGCTGCATCCCGGGCGTCGGTCCAGCGTGCGCGAACTGCACCCCGTGGTGGACCACCTCGCGTGGGAACGACGCGAACCACTCGGCCAGGTCGTCGGGGAGCGGCACGCCCCCCTGCTCCGGATCGAACTCGACGTGGCGCAGGCCGCCACGGGTCGAAAGCTCGTACGCGTGGCGCAGCGCCGCGTCGTCGTGATTGCCGAGGATCACCTGAACGTTCCCCTCGGCCGCGTCGCAGAACCGCTTGAACCGCACCAGCTCGCGGATCTGCGCGCGGGCCGCGCGCCGTAGGTGGTCCGGGTCGGTCGGGTCGTACGGCTCGACGCCCACCGCGTTGGCGTAGGCACGCGCATCCTTGTAGTGCACCAGGTCGCCGATGCAGACGACCCGAAGGCGTCCGCTCACGAGCGCGCCGCTCGGCTCGTAGCCGGGGGTCGCTGCCGCCGAGGCCTTGAGCACGCGCCAGAGCTCGGCCCACATGCCGTGCACGTCGCCGACCGCGACCACCTTGATCATCCGGCCGCGCTCCGTTCCTTGAGCAGGGCGCGCAGGTCGGCGTACAACTCGCGACGTGCGTCGGGCGTGCTGCCGTAGCCGCCGTGGGCGGTCACGCGCTTCGCCGCCTCGGCGCCGAGTCCCTCCTCGCGCAGCCGGTCGATCAGGCGGACGATCACCCGCTGGCCCTCGTCCAGACCGTCGTCCGGTCCGGCGGCGCGCGTACCGCCCTCGGGAACCGCGCCGCCCGGCACCGTGCCGCCTCGCGTCGACCCCTCGGCCGGCGCCCCCGGGTCGCGGTCCGGTTCCGGGGGCGCGGATGCCGGGCGGTCGCAGTTCGGCCGTGCCGCAGGCAGGTGGAGGGGACGCAGCTCCGAGCCGTCGCGCCCCTCCCCCGGCACCGCCTCGACCCAGCCGCCGTCCTCGGGGACGACCGGCGGAACGGCGCCGAAGCCGACGGCGGCCACGGCGAACGCCACCTCGGCGGCGTCGACCGCAGCCGCCTCTTCGAGGTCGTCGTCGGGCCTTCCCCGGAACGTCCCGGTCGGGACGGTCGCGAGCGCCGCCGTACGCACCGCTTCGCCGACGGTCAGTTCGGCGATCAGGCCGTGCTCCCGCCACGGCCGCAGGCGCAGCGACCAGGCGTCCGGCCCGGCCGCCTCGTCGAGCCGTGTCCGCAGGGCGGAGGCGGCGAGGTGCGGCGCCAACCGCACGCGACCGGCGTCGGCATCGGCCGCCGCCGCGTGCCAACGGACGGCCTCCGCCGGGAACGGCTCCGCCAGACGGGGCCACGAGATCGCGCGCATGGCGCGGAGTCTAGCACGGGCCCTGCGCCGCTCCGGGGCGGCGTCGTCCGCCCGGAACGGCGTGCGGTACGGTACGCCCATGCACGCCCGCGACCGTCGCCGCGCCCCGTTCCGCCCCGCCCTCGCCGCCCTGCTGTGGATGGCGTGGCTCCTGCTCGGATCGCTCGCCGCCGCGCAGCCTCAGGACGATCCGCCTCCGTCCCCGCCTCCCGGCGCGGAGGCGCCGGCCCCCGACGTGGACGCCGCACCGGCCGAACCGACCGAACCGGACGACCCGGCCGAACCGGCCGACCCGGCGGAGGCGGAGGCGACGGAGGAGGCGGAGGAGGCCGAAGGGGCCGCCGATCCCGACGCACCGGCGCGGGACGAAGAAGGCGCGGACGAAGAAGGCGCGGAGGCCCCGCCCGTCGTGGAGCGTGACGGGGACGGCGCGGTCCGTGCCGTCGGCCCCGACGGCGCCGAGGCGTGGAGCTGGCGGCCGGCGGCCGGCCTGGCGGCGGGACCGTTGGCCGACGAGGAAGGCGTGCTGCTCGCTTCCGGTCCGTACCTGCTCAGGCTCGACGCAGGGGACGGCGCGGTGGTCGATCGGACGGCGCTGCCGTTCGTCCCCGCCCGGATCGAGCTCGAGGACGGCGTCCCGGTGGCGTTCCGCACGGCCGACGCCGATCCCGACGGCGACTCCGAAGGCGACGACGCGCGTGCGGTCGACGGGCCGGAGGCGCGTGCGGCCGGCTTCGACGCCGACCCGGACCTGTTCGCGGCCCTGCGCCGCGGGGCGGCCACGGTGCCGCCGGACGGGGCG
>SLSQ01000054.1 GCA_007130355.1 Trueperaceae bacterium | reverse complement strand
GCTCGGGAACAGGGCGAGTGCGTCGCGGGGCGTCGGGGTCCGGGAGGTTCCGTCGATCTCCCAACGGAGATCGGACGCGACGGCGGTCTCGACGCCGGCGCAGCGGACCCGGGTGGCGTCCGCGTGAAGCACCACGCCGTCGGGGTCCTGGACGGGAAGGTAGCTGGGTCCGAGCCCGCCCGGCCCGACGATCTCGGCGCGCCACGGGAACTTGGTGGGGTCGACCGGGTCGACGGTGAACCGCACGCGGTCCTGGTGCGCGGTCGGGACGTTCCGGTGGGTGGCGGTGGCGACCACCGTCGGGTCGGGGCAGACGACGTACGCAGTTAGCTGCACGCCCGGCTCGGTGGTGCCGAGGTGCACCGTCGTGCCGTCGTCCAGGTCGTACGTCCAGTCGACGCGGTAGAGGGCGTCGTCCGACGGGAGCGTTCCGCCCGGTTCGGTCGCGGTCATCGCCGCCCGGAACGGGACCGGTTGGTACCCGACGCGGATCGCGCCTTCGCTCGGCGACACGATCTCGACGGTGGGACGGCCGAGGCAGCGGTCGCCGAGCCGGGCGTTCCGGGCCTCTTCGTCGCCGTCGTACGCCGGTCCGTAGGCGAGGGCGCAGAGCACGTCGAGGTCGGTCACGTCCGTCTCGTCGACGGTGCGCGTGCCGGTGGTGCCGTCGAACGTCGTGACGTGCACGGTGGCGGTGGCGAACGAGCCGTCGCCGTCCAGGTCGAACCGTTCGGCGCCGTCGAACGGGGCGACGCGTCCGTCGCCGTTCAGGTCGAAGCGGCCGTAGTCCAGGTCGCCCGAGGCCGCGTCGAACGCGGCCAGGATCGCGTCGATGTCGTGGGCGTCGAAGGTGCCGTCGCCGTTCACGTCGGCCACCGCCCGCCGGGCGGCGTCTCCTCCGGCCGCGAGCATCGCCGCGTAGGCGTCGACGACCGGGGCCGGCGCCGTGGCGTGGCAGTCGATCGCGTCGCCGGAGGCGGTGTCGGATCGCGTCCGGGTGGTCGTGGGGTCGTCGTGCGCCGTGGCGCGCAGCAACTCGGCGACCTGGGGCCCCGTGAGCGACGGATCCAGGGCCCACACCAGCGCCGCGACGCCCGCCACCTGCGGTGCCGCCATCGAGGTGCCGGTCATCGTCCCCGCGGTCCACGGTTCGGGGTCGCCGTCGGAATCGTAGCGGGCGAGCGAGTACACCCAGTGGCCGATGCCGGAGATGTCGCCGCCCATGCTCGTGTCCCACCAAGCGCAGCCGGGCAGCGGCCGCGAGGTGGCGGGGCCGGTCCCCTGCGCCGTGTCGTGCGGCGTGTTCACGCGGTTCTCGACCACCAGGACGTTCGTCAGGTTCGGGTAGACGGTGCCGAAGACGGTCGACATCTCTTCGAGCGCCGCTTCCGTCCAGGCCGAGTTGCCGGAGGCGGGGTGCCCCTCGTCGTTGCCGGCGCTGGTCGCATGCACGAACCAGGTCTCGCGGCCGGCACCGACCGTGGTCGGGTCGTCGTCGCGTACCTTTTCGGTCCAGGAGCGCGCTCCGCGGGACCGCATCGGATGGTAGCGGTGGTGCAGGCTGGTGTTCACGACGATGCCCGCGTTCGGGTCGCTGGCGTGCAGGGTGTCGACGTGCCGAACGATGCCGTTCGAGACGCGCGAGATCGTCGGCACGCGCCACTGCTTCGTATCGACGACGCGGGTGCGGAGCGGACGCGGGTAGATGCCGGTGGCTCGGGCACGATCGGAGGCGACGCTCGGATCCGGGTCCCAGGCGCCGGTGACGATGCCGAGCACGTGGTAACCGTGCGCGTCGGCCTTGCGGTCGCTGAAGTCCCCTTCGGTGATCACCACGTCGAAGGCGTCGTCGACCGGACCGTCGCCGAAGAGGTCGGCCACGATCAGGCGCGGCCGCGAGCCGTGGGTGGGGAGCAGGGGACGGAGGTTCCAGGCGGCGTGCCCGCGCACGGCGAGGTGGTGCTCGACGTCGGACACGGTCGCGGCGCTCGGGGGCAGCGCCGCGGGAGCGAGGGGCGCGCCGTCCGGTTCGACCGCCACGCCGGTCAGCACGTACCGAACGAGCGGATCGTCCTCGAGGTCGTCCACCAGGGCGTTCAGCGCCTCGAGGTCGCCCGGGTCCGGGATCCGGACGGTGAGCGCGAGGTGGCCCTCGAGCATGTCGACGATGCGGGCGTCGACCCGTTCGAGCAGGGCGTTCACGTCGCCGACCGTCGCGTCGCGCGCCAGATGCAGCTCGATCTCCGTGCGGAGGATGCGGATCTCGTGTCCCGCCACGTTCGTGACGAGCGAGACGTCGTCCGCCTCCTCGCTCATCGGCACCGATACGTCTCGGGTAGCGCCCGCGGCCGGGTCGTCCGGCTCGCCGTCGAGCAGGACCCCGTCCGCGTCGTCGACGGTGACGCGGACCTCGTCGTGCGCGCCCGGTGCGGCGACGCTGGTGGCGCGCACGGTCGCGTCGCCGACCTCGTGGGCGCGCAGGACGCCGTCCACGTCGACGCTGGCGACGTCCGGCGCGTCGCTGGACCAGGTCACGCCGGCGTCGCGCGCGTCGCCGGGCGCGACCGTGGCGCTCAGGGTCGTGGTGGCGCCGACGGGCAGCACGCGGTCGCCGCCGTCGATGGCGACGCGTACGTCGGTCGGGCCGGCGCCCGTAGGCGCGCTGCAGGCGGCGAGCAGCGTGACGAGGCCGATCGCGACGACGGCGGCCGCGCGGCGGATCGGGGCGGTACGGGGCATCGGGACCTCCTGTTCGGTCCCGGGAAGCCTAGCCGAGCCGCGAGGGCGCCGCTGCGAGAGTTCCCACGCGGCGCACCGAACGGCGTCGGTCCACGTTCGCTCCCTCCGGTCGCGCCCGATCCGACCGGACGAAGGCCGTCGATGGGCGCCGGATCAGCAGCAGGCGACGACCGGCACGTCGTCGCTGTCGCCGGGTCGCACCACCGGCAGGTCCGGCAGCGTGGCGTCGGCGCCCTTGCAGGCCACGGCGGGCGCGGCCAGGCGCACGACGAACCCTTCGGGCCCGGCGGCGAGCGCTTCGGCGCGGTAGGTGGTGGCGGCGCCGCCGGGCGGGCCGTGCTCGACGCGCAGGTACGCGTCGTCCGCGAGATCGAGGGCGTCGCGGACGCGGTCCACGATCGCCAGGAACTTGCGGGCGGACATCGGGGCTTCGTGCCGCGCGTCCGCGGGCGGAAGCACCTGCAGGATCGTCTCGCGCCACGCGTGGGGGCGGCCGCCGCAGTCGACGGTGCGGACGGTGGCCGCCTTGATCTCGGTCACGTGGTAGCCGCCCGGGACCGGGCCGTCCGGCGTCCGGAAGCGGAGCGGCCGGTCGGGGTCGGCGCGGAGCGGTTCGAGCAGGTCGCGGGTGGTCATCGGACCCTCCTTCTGTCGCATCGATGGGTGTCGATGCCTTCGAGGGGGCGATGCTACGCCGATACATCGACGCATGTCAATGGGTCGGTGGGGCGCACGACGATCCGCCCGACGCTCGGGACGTCGGGCGGATCCGTGTCAGGGCGTACGGAGGCGCGGCCGGCCGGGCCGGATCAGCCGATCAGGTCCCCCAGGACCGCTTCCGCCTCGATCTCGACCTTCAGCCGCTCGCCGACCAAGCCGGCCCGCACCAGGGCGTTCGCGGGACGCACGTGTCCCAGGCGTTCGCCGTGCGCTCGGGCGACCGCTTCGACGTCCGCGGCGTCCGGCACGTAGATCCGGGTGCGGACCAGGTCCTCGAGCCGGCCGCCCAGGCTACGCAGCGTCCCCTCGAGCTTGTCGATCACGAAGTGCGTCTGCGAGGCGGCGTCGTCGCCGCCGACCAGGCGACGTCCGTGCTCGGCGGTGGTGCCGGAGAGGAAGATCCGGTCGCCGTCCCGCACCGCGCGGGCGTAGCCGGCCCGGTCCTCCCACACCGTGCCCGTCGCCACCCGGGTGCGACCGTCCGCGCCGGTGACCGGCGGATAGGGCGCCGGAAGGGCGTCCAGGTGGTGGCTCAGGTCGCCCGACGCGGTCAGGAATGGCGGCTTGCGATACTCGTCGCCGCAGTCGCCCGGGACCGGATCGAGCCCAGCGATCGCGGCGTCGAGTTCGGCGCGGTCGTCGTCGTTCAACTCCAGGTCGAAGGCGCGAACGGTGTCCTCGATGTGCTCGGACTCGCCCAGGCGGGCGCCCACGATCACGCCGGCCACGCCCGGATGGTCCAGGATCGCGCGGGTGGCGACGTTCGCGACCGACGCCCCGTGACGGTCGGCGACCGAACGGGCGGCGCGCAGGACCGTCTGGTAGGCGTCCCAGCCGCCGACCTGCTCGATGAAGCGGCGGTACTTGTTGAGCGACCACGGGGTCGATTCGTTCCACTGGGGTTCGGGCGCGCCCAGCCAGCGGTCGGTCAGCAGGCCGCCCGCCAGCGTGCCGTACGCCAGCAGGTGCGCGCCGCGCTCCTGGCACAACGGCGCCAGGCGCTCGGCGGCGCGCCGGTCCAGCAGCGAGAACGACACCTGGTTCGTGAGGATCGGCAGGCCGCTGTCGAGCGCCATCTTCATGTGGGCCGCGTCGACGTTCGTGAGGCCGAGCCGCGCGACGCGACCCTCTTCGACGAGGGCGCTCAGGTGGTCGAGCGCGTCGAGCCACGACGGGTCGTCGTAGGTCCAGGTATGGAACTGCAGCAGCTCCAACCGGTCGGTCCGGAGCTGTTCGCGGGCGCGGTCGACCGCGGCCCGTACGTCCTCCATGGCGACCGGGCCCGGTTTCGGGACCCACTTCGTCAACGTCTCGGTTCCGCTCGCGGCGCCGCGGGTGGCCCGGTGGTGCCCGCACAGCGTCTCGGCCGAACCGTAGTGGTCGGCCATGTCGAAGGTGGTGAGGCCGGCGGCGACGTAGCGGTCGATCGCTCGGGCGGCCGTCTCGGGATCGACGGTCGCGCCCTCCTTCTCCATGTCGGCGATCTGCCAGAGGCCGGTCAGGATCCGCGAGACCTCGAGATCGGGCGCCAAGCGGACGCGCGGCACCGTCATTTCCCGACCGTCCGCGGGATCGCCGCCGGCAGGCGGCTCATGAACTCGGTGTTGAGCGAGTGCGAGAAGTCGGAGAACGAACGCAGGCCGATCACCGCGTTCTTCTGTCGGCCGACCAGGACCACCGGGTCGCCGATCTCGACCCCGGGAACGTTCGTGACGTCGACCATGAACACGTTCATGTTCACGAGTCCCACGATGCTCGCCTTGCGGCCGCGGACCAGGACCTGCCCCCGGTTGCTGAGCGCGCGCGGGTAGCCGTTCGAGTAGCCGATCGGCAGGACCGCCACCGTCATGTCGCCGGGTGCCTGGTAGGCGGTTCCGTAGCCGACGAACTCGCCCTTCGGGACGCGTTTGAGGTGCATGACGTCGGTCTCCCAGGTCAGGACCCGCTGCAGCGGGGAGTCGTGGTTCTTGCCGACCTGCGTCAGGTGCAGGTTGTAGATGTCCGGGCTGGGCCACATGCCGTACTGGGTGGTGCCGATCCGGACCAGATCGTAGGTGGTCTCGGGAAAGCCGAGCGCCGCGGCCGAACAGGCGGCGTGCCGCAGGCGGGGCTGCACCTTGGCCTTGAGCGCCCGGCTGGACGCCGCTTCGAACGCGGCGACCTGCTTGCGGATGCGGAACTGGTTCGCGAGCGTCTCGATGCCCGCGAAGTGGGTGCACAACCCCTCGAACCGCAGCGCGTCGGCGTGGTTCTTCAACGTCGCGAACGCCGAACCCCAGTCCTTCTCCGGAAGGCCGGTCCGGTTGCCGCCGGTCTCGACCTCCAGGTGCACCACCGCCGCCTTGCCGACCTCGCGCGCGACGGCCGCCGCCTTGCGCAGCCGCGGCAGGTCGAACACGAAGAACTCGATCCCGTTGCGGATCGCCCACGGCAGGTCGGCGTCGTAAAGGATGCCCATGATCATGATGCGGCTGTCCGGGCGACAGACGGCGAGCACCTCCTGCGCCTCGAAGCTCGAGGCGACCGCGAAGTGCCGGACGCCGGCCCGCTCGGCGAGGGGCACGTACGTCGCGATTCCGTGCCCGTACGCGTTCGCCTTGACCACGCTCGAGATCACCGGGTGCGGCCCGACCTTCTGCCGCACGAACGAGAAGTTGTTCTTGACGGCCGCGCGGCTCAGGCGGATCCGCGACGAGTGGCGGACCGAACCGGGCGCGGGCGAGGGAGCGGGGGGCGCCGAGGGAGCCGTCATGGCGCCAAGGCTAGCACCGGGCGCCCGCTCGGCCGTCGGACCCGGAACGAACTACGGCCGGCCCGGCCGACGGAAGACGCGCGCGACGCGTGCTACGTTCGTTCCACGCGCGCCCCGAGGCTCGGGGCGTCCGCTCCCGACGGTCCGCACGGATCTCCTCCGCCGCGCCCGTCCGGTCGAGCGTCTCAGACCACGTCATCGACCTCCCGGAAGGAGGCCATCATGTCCCACGCCACCGCCCTGCTCGGATGGAGCCTGCCCGCCATCGAAGCCGCCCAGAAGCTCGGCAAGCCGTACGTCGTCGTCAGCTTTCCCGATTTCGAGCCGTACGCGAAGGAGCACGACATCCCGTTCGTGCCCTGGACCTTCTCCGAATGGAACGAGGAGAACAACTCGTTGGTCTTGGCCGAGAAACTGAAGGAGCACGGCGTGCAGGTGGCCGTTCCGCTGTACGAGGAGACGGTCGAGTGGGCCGGAGCGCTCAACTCGATCTACCGGGACGACCCCACCGTGCACAACCGCAGTTTCCTGTTCCGCAACAAGGCGATCATGAAGCGCAAGGCGCTGCTCTCCGGCCTCCGCGTCGGCCTGTTCGACGAGGTCCGCAACAAGGACGAGGTCCGAACGTTCATGGACCGCGTGAACG
>SLSQ01000171.1 GCA_007130355.1 Trueperaceae bacterium | reverse complement strand
GCCAGACCGGCGCCGTCTCGTACACCCGCTCGAACACCGGGATCATGATCTGCTTGTACAGCTGCGGCGACTGCGCCAGGTAGGCGCGCTTGCCGTAGTAGTCGACCTCGAACAGGTCCGACCCGCCCTCCGCGCCGGCCGCGACCAGCTTGGGCGTGAAGATCTCCGTGAACGCCTCGGCGTCCAGGAAGCGCCGGAACGCCCCCACCAGCTCCGCCTGCACCTTCAGCACCGCCTGCGTCGACGGGCTGCGCACCGAGACGTGCCGGTACTGCAGGATCGTCTCCGGGTTCGCGGTCCACTCCTCCTTGGGGATCTCGATCGGCGGGGGCGCGGTCGCCGCGTTCACCACCTCGAGCGCGGTCGCCTGGACCTCGAACCCGCCGGGCGCCTTGGGCGAGGCGGCCACGCTGCCACGGACCCGCACGCAGCTCTCGGGCAGCGGCAGGTCGACCCCCCGCAGCACGCACTGCGCCAGGCCGGACCGGTCGCGCAGCACCAGGAACCGCACGCCCCCCAGGTCGCGACGGGCGTGCACCCAACCGAGCAGGGTCACGTCGCGCCCCTCGGCGTGCGGCAGGTCGCGGGCCAGCGTGCGGGGGGCGGGCCCCCCGTGCCCCGGTGCGGTCGCTCGGTCCTCGTCGCTCGTTCCGGTCGTGCTCACTCTCGGCCTCCGATCGTGCCGTGCTTCGGTTCCTGGCCCGGGTCCGGGGCTTCGCGGCGGCGTCCACGAAGAAACCCCCGGGGAACGCCCCGGGGGTGCCATCGCGAAGGTACGCGGCGTCCTAGACCCCGAGGCGCTCCTCCACGGAATTGTCGTCGCGACGGTGCGGCGCGACGCGGTTCCGGTGGGGGGAGGGCGGGGCGGACATGTGCGGCAGCGTAGCGTGGGGCGGCGGGGTTGTCAAAGCGGCGACAGCGCAACGCGACGGTCCACGCCTCGTGCCGCAGAACCGCTGCACGTGCGAACGAAACAATGGAACAAGGATGCACGTGTCGTAAGTCCGCGTCGAACATGTGCGTGGTATCCACCTGAATTCCGTGGGCCGCCACGTGGTAGCGTGCCCTCGTCCACGATAGGCTCGAACGCGATCTGCGAAAGGGAATACGGCGATGCTCCACGACCGCACCCGTCACCGATCCAGCCAACCGATCGACGCGAACCGGAGCCCCGAAGCTGCGGCGACCGATCGCTCCCGGGGCTGGCGTTCGTTCCGCCTCCGTCGGGCACGAATGGGGGTGCTGCTCGCACTCCTGTTGCTGCTCGCAGCCTGCGGAGCCCAAGTGTCCGACGACCCGACGAACGGCGATGACCCGCCGAACGGAGAGGAACCGGGAACCCCGCCGCTCATCACCGAGTTCCAAGCGGATCCCGACGAGGTCGCCGAAGTCGAATCGAGCCGGCTCACGTGGTCCGTCGACGACGCCGACACGCTCGTCGTGAATCCCGGCGCGGTGGACGTCACCGCGGAGCCCTATTGGGACGTCACGCCGACGGCCGACACGACCTACACGCTGGAGGCGTCGAACGAGGCCGGTACGGACGAAGCGACCGTCACGGTGCAGGTCGAGGCTGCCGACGCCGCCACGACGCTCTCGGCCCATACGACGGAGATCTCGTTCCCCGGTACGACCGAGTTCGAGCTCGAAGTCGAAGCGGACGGCTCGTGGACGGCGGAAACGGATCAGGAATGGATCGTCGTCACGCCGGATGCGGCCGTGGGCGACCAGACCGTCACGGTCGAGGTCGACCGAAGCGGTCTCGATCCCGCCTACTACGCCGGAAGCGTGCTCTTCCGTGGTGCGGAACCGCTCGAGGTCGTCACGGTCGCCATGCGCTTCCCGGCGCTCGCAGGAACGATCATCGACGCGGACGGCGGCATCACGACGTCGGCGGCGACCACCGATCCCGACGTCACGACCCTGACCGAGGGCGTCGACATCGTCCCGGGCGAGGTCCTCGTCGCCTTCGACGCGCCCCTCACGCTCGCGACCGCACGAGGGTCCGGGCGCTACGACCCGACCGAGCGCCTCGGATTCCACGAGGTCGCAGCGATGGGGCTCGAGGTCGCTGCGTCCCACGACCTGGTGTTCGGTCGCGTCCTCGGGGCGCCGGACGGGATCGCGGTCGTGCGCTCGGAACGACCCGTGGCCGAGGCGATCGCCGACCTGGAGCGCGATCCGCGCGTGCGCTACGCCGTACCCAACACGATCGTCGAGACCTTCTTCGCGCCGAACGACCCGCACTACTCGGACCAGTGGCACTACGATGCGATCTCCATGGAAGGCGCGTGGGACGTCACGCTCGGCGACCCGAACGTGGTCGTGGCGGTCATCGACAGCGGCTTCCACTTGGGGCACGAAGACCTGGTCGGCCAGTGGGTGGACGGGTTCGACTTCACCGGCGAAGGGGACTCGCCGCAGTCCGACAGTGCGGCGTGCGCGCTTCACGGCACGCATGTCGCCGGCACGATCGGCGCAGCGACGAACAACGGGATCGGCGTCGCGGGCGTCGCGCCCGGCGTGGGCGTGATGCCGTTGAAGATCGGCGTCTACGACGCTGGAGCGGGCGACTGCGCCCTCGACTCGGCGGCGCTCATCGAAGCGCTCTACCACGTAGGCGGAGCGCCGACCAGCGCGCCCGAACCGCCCTCGATGCGTCCGTCCGTCGTCAACCTGAGTCTCGGTAGCGGATTCAACCGCGTCCTGGACGAGGCGATCGCGTTCGTGACGAACGCAGGCATCACCGTCGTCGCTGCGGCTGGGAACGATCCCACGGCGTCGGTGTCGTTCCCTGCCGCGTTCGGAAACACGATCGCCGTGTCGGCCCTGGACCATTTGGACGCGCTCGCGAGCTACAGCACGTCCGGTGCAGAGATCACGGTGGCGGCGCCCGGCGGGGACATCGACCGGTTCGGGACGGCCGATGCCGGCGTTCTCAGTACGGTGCCCACGAGCACCTTCGGAAGCGACTACGGGTGGTTTCAGGGGACCAGCATGGCCGCACCGCACGTCGCCGGGGTCGTCGGGCTGATGGCGTCCGTGCACCGCGATCTGACGCCTTCGCAGGTCCTGAACATCCTTGCCGCGACCGCCACGGACCTCGGACCGGCGGGCAGGGACACGCAGTTCGGATACGGGAAGGTGCACGCGGCGGACGCCGTTCTGCTCGCGAGCGACATCCTCGAGGCGCGCGCGGACGACGTCGTCGTCCAGGTCTGGGACGGGGCTAGCATGGTCGCGAGCGTCCGTGCCGATCCCGACGGTCGTTTCGCGTTCGGCCAGCTCGATGCCGGCACCTACGACATCGAAGCGGGAACCGATCCGGACGGGGACGGAATCCTCGGCTCGGGCGGAAGCTTCTTCGTCCAGGACACCGTGGTGGTCGACTACGACGGAGACGTGCATGTCGACCTGGTACTCGAACGACGCTAGGTCACGGTGGATCGATCGGGACCCGAGCCTCGGGTCCCGATCCGACGACCGTCACCTGCCGACCGTCCTGGTTCAGGGTCTAGGCGGTGCCGCGGCTAGCGCGCTCCGCACCGCGTCCACCAGCTTCGGGATCCGGGACGACGCGGCGAACCGGTCCGCGTCCATCCAGTCGTGCGCGTCGTGTTCGGCGCTCCGTACGACCTCGCCGGCCCGCCAGGCGGCACGGTAGGTGACCAGCAGCATCGGCACGCCGTTGCGGCGGGCGGCGTAGGCCGTCCAGGGGCGCGTCTCGAGCGCCACCTCCAGACCGGTCTCCTCGGCGACCTCGCGACGCGCGCCGTCGAGGGGCTCCTCGTCGGGCTCGAGCCGGCCCGACACCGCCTCCCACAGCCCGGCGCCGGCGTCCTTCGTGGCGGCGCGGCGCATCGCCAGCACCTCGCCGTCCCGAAGCACCAGGACGGCGACGGCGGCGACGAAGCCGGGCGCTGCCACGGTCGTCCGGTCCGTCACGTCAGTGCGCGTGATCGTGGTCGTCGTGTTCGCCGGGACCGGCCGGGCCGTGGCGCGCGGGACGGACCTCGTCCAGCGGCACGAACTCCCCGGTCTCCATGTCGATGCCGCCGAACGGTCCGTACAGGATCTCCTGCGAGGCGATGTCCAGTCCGTGATCGTGATCGTGGTCGTGCAGGGCGAGCGGATCGGGCAGGTCGTACGGGTCGGCGGCTCCCGGGTCGACCTCGAACCCGAGGTCCCGGATCGCGGCGACCGACAGGCCGCTCAACGGGTTCGAGCCCGCGTTCAGGAACCCGGTCATGAGTTCGTTGCCGAACGTGTCCTCGTCCCAGTGGCCGCACTGCGTGCCCGGACCGCCGGTGTCCTCGACCGGTACGGGTCCGGAGCCGCTCAGCGCCTCGTACGCCTGCATGCCGTGCGTTCCGACGTAGACCGGTGGGGAGGCGAACCCGGTCGCGTCGCGGCAGGCCGACGCGCCGTCGGAGGCTTCGTACTCGATCAGGTCCGGGATGGGAAGGGTCGTCTCCCACTGCGTGCCGAAGCCGAGGACGTGCCCGAGCTCGTGGACCATCGTGGGGACCAGGGTGCCGTTCGCGTGCAGCTCCTCGATCCGGGTCACGTTCAGTTCGACGGCGCCGACGAAGGTGGTCCACGGATCGTCGCCCCCGCTTCGGACGCGGCACGGTCCTGCCGCGCCGAGGATCAGGTCGGATTCGAACGAGCGGGTCGTGACGTAGACCTGCACGTCGTCGATGACGCCGGAGAAGGCGGGGGTCGGGAAGACGCCGAAGCACGCTTCGTCCTCGTCGAAGTCGACCGGGACGTCCTGCAGGTCGCCGACGACGATCTCCTCCCAGCGTCGCGCGGCGTCTCGGATCGCCTCGACGTGGTGCGGCTCGAACTCGTGATCGTAGAACACGAGGTCGAGCACGAAGGCGCCTTCGGGCTCCGAATCGGATGGCCGGTACTCGACCCGAACGATCTCCGTCGTGCTTCCGCCGTCCACCCCGAAGGCGGTGATCGCGATCGAGTTGGTTCCCGCGACCGAGAGCGCGACGTCGCACGCGAACGCGTTGCCGCTGGTCGAGCAGGCCGTCGTGTCGGCGTCGAGCGTCGCCTCGACGCGGTCGATCCCCTCCGGGTGGGAGACGGTTCCTTGCACCACGACGGAGTCCTCGCTGACGACGGCGTCGTTCTCGGGCGCTTCGATCTCGAGCGTGGGGGGAATCTCGTCGCTCGTCGACGGTTCGTACGTCACGGTCACGGTCGCGGAGGTCTCGCCGCCGTCGGAGGCCCGTGCCGTCACGGTGACGACGTTCTCGCCCTCGGCCAGGGGAGCGATGTCGCAGGCGAAGTCGGTGCCGGTCACGGGGCAGCCGACGGTGCGTTCGGCGAGCGAGGCGGTGACGTTCGGCGGACCGTCGGGATGGTCGACGGACCCCTCGACGACCAGGTCCGGCTCCGAGACGACGTCGCCGTCGCTCGGTGCAACGATCATGAGCGCGGGGTCGACGACGACCGGATCGCCGCCACCCGGGCCGTCGCCGATCTCGGTACAGGCGGTCAGGGTCAGGAGCAGGACGGCGAAGATGCCGCCCAGGACGGGTGTGAGCGGGGTATGCCCACGCCGGGCCGGACGCGGTCGGTGCATCATGATCGGAAGGTAGCACGGTCCTCGCGGGACCGTGGATTCGGCTCAGCGGCTCGCGGCGTCACGAACCGTTCATGAGCGTCCCAGCGTGGGATGGTTCGCGGACCGGACGCCCCGGCCCCGCGTATGCTCGACGACCACGAGGTCCTCCACTCCGTACCCGTCCGAAAGGAAGCGACATGAACCTGAGCCGCGCACTTCTGTCCGCCGTGTCCCTGCTGGCGGCCGTCACGATTCTGGTGGCGTGCACCGTTTCGGTCGATCCGAGTCCCGACCCCGATCCCGACCCGGACCCGCGCGACCCGGCGACGACGCTCGAGGTCGACGCCCCCGCGGTCGGCTTCCCGGGCACGAGCAGCGCCACGATCCAGGTCGAGGCGGACGGCGCGTGGACGGCGGACACGGTGGTGGACACGGCGGTCGACTGGTTGACCCTCTCGCGCACGAGCGGCGACGGGAACGCGACGCTGACGCTGACCGTCGACCGGTCCGAACTCGCGCCCGGCGAGTACGGCGCCCTCGTCGTGCTCTCGTCCGACGGCGCGGACTCCGACGTCGTGGTGGTGGTCGCGATGCGGTTCCCGCGGGTGCACGGATCGGTCGTCTACCCTGACGAGGTGGTCCCGTTCGGCGCGCTCGATGCCGACGGTTTCGGCGCTCTCGGCGACGGTCCGGTCGGCGACGAGGTCGAAGGGGAGTGGATCGTCACGCTGGACCGGGGTCTCACCGCCGCGGCGGCGCGTGGGCCGGGTCTCCTCGACCTCGACGCGCGCCCCTTGGAGATCGCCGAGATCCGCGGGACGGGGCTCGCTCTCGCCGAGCGTCACGGGCTCGGCGACGTGCGCGTGCTCGGGAGCGGCACGCCGGTCGTCCGCGTGCGTGCCGCCGGTTCCCCCGAAGGGATCGTACGCGGCCTGAGGGCCGACCCCCGCGTGGTCGACGTCGCGCCCAACCGCCGGCTCGAGTTCCTGCAGCTGGCTTCGGAGCCGAACGATCCGCTCTACCCGCAGCAGTGGCACTACCCGGCGATCGATCTGCCCGAGGCGTGGGAGGTGACCACCGGCAGCGACGACGTGATCGTGGCGGTCATCGACGGCGGATTCGCCATGACCCACGAGGATCTGGCCGCCAAGTGGGTCGCCGGCATGGACTTCGCCGACGAGGACCTCGGCGAGGACAACACGCCCGACGCCACCGGCACGGGGTGCGCCGCGCACGGCACGCACGTCGCCGGCACGGTCGGCGCCGTCACCGACAACGGCGTCGGCGTCGCCGGCGTCGCCCCGGAGTCGCGCCTCCTGCCGGTGCAGATCGGCGCGCCGTCGGGCACGGACGACTGCGCGCTCAAGACCGACGCCCTGGTGTTGGCCCTCAAGTACGTGCTCGGCGAGCAGGTCGACGAGGAGGTCCCGCCGCTCGCGGCCGACCAGCGTCCGCGGGTCGTGAACCTCAGCATCGGGGGGAGGGGACCGCTCGGCGGCGCCATCGAGGACCTGCTCGAGGAGCTGCACGCCGAGGGCGTGGTCGTCGTCGCCGCCGCCGGCAACGACGCGGGATCGTCGGTGATGTACCCGGCGATCTACGCCAGCACGATCGCCGTCGGGGCGACGGACCACGAGGGGAGCCTCGCGCACTACTCGGCGTTCGGGACCGGCTTGGACGTGCTCGCGCCGGGCGGGGAAGGGCGCGGCACGGCGGCGAACGAGGTGATCAGCACCTTCCCGCGTCCGACCGACTCCGGCGACGACCGCTACGGGCCGTCGGCCGGCACGAGCATGGCCGCGCCGCACGTCGCGGGCGTGGCCGCGCTCCTGCTCGCGGTCGACGCGTCGCTCGGCGCCGAGGACGTGCGCGGTGCGCTGCACCGTTCCGCCGACGGCTACGACGACGGGTGGACCCCCGAGCGCGGCTACGGACTGATCAGCGCGCGCGTCGCGCTCGACGCGCTCGGCGACCCGCGCCACGCCGATACGGTCGCGCAGCTGTTCCCCGGCGGGACGGGACCGATGATCGAAGAGGTCCAGGTCGACGCCGCGGGGACGTTCCGGTTCACGACCTACCTGGAGGCCGGCGACTACTTCGTGTCGGCGTTCAACGAGGACACCGGGCACGACGGATTCGCCGACGCCGTCGTCGACTACGTGGACGGCGACGCCGACGTCGTCGTCGAGATGGAGCCCTGAGGGCGCGCTTCGGTCGCACGGCCCCGATGCGCCGCACGCGCGGCGCATCGGGTCACGCTTCGTCGTCGGACCCGGCGTCCCGCTTCGGTGGGGCGCCGGCGCGGTCCCGCTCGGCCGCCCAGGCGCCCATCGCCGCGATCGCGCGCGGGAAGCCGACGAACGGGACCGCGTGGAGGATCGCTTCGCGCGCCTCCTCCAGCGTTCCGCCCGAACGGATCAGGGCCCGGACGTGCGTCCGGATCGCGGGCACGTCGCCCTGCTGCGTGAGCTGCGCGATCGCGAGCAGCGACCGGGTGCGGTGGTCCAGCCCCGGGCGCGCGAACACCCGCTCGTAGGCGACCTCCTCGACCCACGCCGCCAGCTCCGGGTCGGTCGCCCGAAGGCCGCGGCGGATCCGTTCGGCGTCCTCGCCCCAGAGCGCGTCGGCCGGCCGGTCGGCGTCCGGGGCGTCTTCGGCCCGCTCGACGACGAAGAGGACCGTACCGTCGCGGACGGCCACGATCGGGCCGTCCTGGGCGCGGTTCGAGAGGCCGAGACCCCGACCGGGGGGCAGGACGCCGTCCGACACGGGGAAGGCCGCACCCGTCACGTCGACGCGGGCCGGGCCGTCCACCGGAATCAGGCTGAACACGGTGCCGGACGGGAGGCGGCCGTGGTACGGAGCGTCCGGACCGTCGCGGCCGGCCAGCAGCGGCCGCACCCGGTGCCGGGCGTCGATCAGCGCCACGTCCAGGCCGGCGCGGGCGAAGCGCACGGCGATGCCGACGGCGGCGATCGTCTGGTCCAAGCGGCCTCCGAACGCGCCGACCACGTCGGCGCCGCTCGCTCCGAGCCGAACGGCGGCGCCGAGGGCGAGTTCGAGGTCGAGCGCGTCCTTGTCCGGCGGGTGCCGCTCGACCTCGAGATCGGGCCAGGCGGCGCGGTCGCGCTCCGTCACGCTGTCCAGGTCGCCGACCAGCAGGTCGGGCCGCACGCCCAGGGTGCGAGCGTGCCGCAGGCCGCCGTCGGCCGCGATCACCGGTCGCCCCGACGCGACCTCGGCCCGCAGCGCGGCGTCGAGGTGCAGGTCGCCGCCCGCGAGGACCAGCGCGCGGGGCCGCAGCGGGCCGGTCACGCCGGAACCCCGAGCGGCGTCCAGGCCGCGTCCGGTACCGCCAGGTGCAGCACGTCGCCGACCCGCGGGTCGTGCCCCAGTTCGCGGGGGCGGACGCGCCAGCGCAGGTCGAAGCCCCACGCCGGCGCGAACAGGGTCAGCTCGAACTCCGGACCGATCCGGACCGCCTCGCGTACCTCGAACGGCTGACCGTCCACCGCGGGCACGAACCGTTCGGTCCGCAGCAGCACCGGACCGTCGAAGCCGAGGGCGCGGGCCGCCGTGGGCGGCACCAGCTCGCGCAGGCCCAGGAAGCGGACGGCCCAGGCGTCGCGCGGCTCCTCGACCACCCGGTCCGGCGTGCCCTCCTGCACGATCCGGCCCTCCCGCATCAGCGCCACTCGGTCGGCGAGCCGGAACGCCTCGTCCTGGTCGTGGGTGACGTGGATCGCGCGCACCTCCAGGCCGGAGAGCAGGCGCGCCAGGTCGCGCGTCAGGTCGTCGCGCAGGGTGCGGTCGAGGTTCGAGAGCGGCTCGTCGAGCAGCAGCAGCGACGGGCGCGGCGCCAACGCCCGCGCCAGGGCGACCCGCTGCTGTTGACCGCCGGAGAGTTCGTGCGGCCGGCGCCCCTCGGTGCCGGTCAGGCCCATGCGCTCGACCAGCTCGGCGACCCGCGCACGACGTCGTTCCGTGCTCCAGCGCCGCTCGACCAGCCCGAAGGCGACGTTGTCGGCGACCGACAGGTGGGGGAAGAGGGCGTAGTCCTGGAACACCATGCCGACGTTCCGGTCCTGCGGCGGGACGCCGGCCAGGTCGCGGCCGTCCAGCGCGATGCGGCCGGCGTCGGGCGGTTCGAGCCCCGCCACCAGGCGCAGCAGCGTCGACTTGCCGCAGCCGGAGGGACCCAGCAGGGCGACGGTGCGTCCGTCCGGCACGGTCAGGTCGACGCCGTCGACGGCGCGTACGTCGCCGTACCGTCGCGCGACGCCGGTCAGCTCGAGGGCCACGTCCGGAATGCTACCGCGCGCGGCGTCGGGTGCGATCGTCCGCCCCGGCGCACCTCGCCCCGGCGCACCTCGCCCCGGCGCGTCCCGCCTCGTCGCGCCGTGCTCCGTCGCGTCCCCCACCGGCGCGTCTCGCACGGTCACAGCTCGCCCCGTCCGGACAGGCGGTCGACGAGCGCCATCAGCGCCGCCGTCACGACCATCAGCACCACCGCCAGCGCCAACGCCGCAGCGTACGACTCGGCGCCGGGCCGCCCCAGGCGTTGGTGGATCGCGACCGGCAGGGTGGCCAGCTCCGGCCGGGTCAGGACCAACGCCGCCCCGAACTCGCCGAGCGAGACCGCCACCGCGAACCCGCTGCCGGCCGCCAGCGACGGGCCGAGCGCCGGAAGGTCGACCCGCAGCAGCCGCCGCCACGGCCCGGCGCCCGCCGCCGCCGCCGCGGCCGAGCGCGAGGCCGGGATCGCCCGGAGGGAGGGCAGCACCGCGCGGGCCACGAACGGCGTGCCGATCAGCGCGTGCGCCGCCGCGAGTCCCCAGAACGAGCCGGCCAGGAGCGGCCACGCCAGCAGCACCCCGAGGCCGAGCGTCACCGCGCTGACCGCCAGCGGCGCGAGGCTGGCCCGGTCCAGCCAGCGGTGCCCGCCCCGGACAACCGCGTAGGCGAACGTCACTCCGGCGACGGTCGCGACGGCGCCGCTCGCGGCGGCGAAGCGGAGCGAGTTCCAGGTCGCGTCCCACCCGGAGGCGACCCCCAGCAGGCCGGTCGGCGCGAAGGCGGTGCGGAACCCGGCGAGGGACGGGCTTCCGTCCGCCCCGACGAAGGCGCGGACCAGGAGCGCCGCGAGGGGCGCGATCGCCAGGAGCGCCGGCGGCAGCAGCGTCGCGAGCAGCACCCATCGTCCGGTCCGGCCGGGCGGCGGGGCGCGCACCGGACCCGACGCCGGGACCGCCGCCCGGGCCTGCAGGCGGGTGTAGATCCCGGCCGCGAGCATCGCGACCGTCAGCTGCACGAGCGCCAGTCCGGCCGCGACGTCCAGCCGCAGGAGCCGCCCCACCACGCGCCAGATCTCGACCTCCAGCGTGTCCCAGCCTCCACCCGGTGCCACGATCACGATCACCCCGAACGAGGTGAAGCAGAAGATGAACACGAGCGCCGCCGACGCCGCGATCATCGGCGCCGCCAGCGGCAGGGTGACCCGCCGGACCGTCCGCAGCGGCGTGGCCCCGAGGGTGGCCGCGGCGTCCCTCAGCCGGGGCGCCGCGGACTCGAGGAAGCCGCCGACCATGCGCACCACGATCGCGACGTTGTAGAACACGTGCGCCGCCAGCACCAGCGCGAGCGTGTCGGTCGCGTCGAACGGCGCCAGCCCGCGCGGTCCGGCCAGCGCCAGGAAGCCCGCCCCCGCCACCACCGACGGCATCACGAACGGGATCGTGAAGGCGGCGCGCGCCAAGCGCTTGCCGGGGAACGACCAGCGGGCGAAGGCGAGCGCGGCGGGCAGGCCCACCGCCACCGTGAGCACGGTCGACAGGAACGCCTGGAGCAGGGTCCGCAGCAGCGTCTCCTGGAGGTGCGGGTCGGTCACGACCCGCAGCAGGGCGGGTCCGGGACCGTCGGCCAGGCCGCGCGCCACGACGGCGCCGAGCGGTACGCCCAGCGCCAGCGCCAGGAAGGCGCCGGCCAGGACGGCCGACACGGTGGCGGGGGAGGGGCGCGGCACGGCGGCGGTCAGCCCGGTCCGGTCACGACGTGCGACGCATCGGCCGCTCGGGCGCGGGTCGCGTTGCTACGATGCGCGCGATGCACGACAGCGCGCCCGACGGCGCCACGCCGCTCCGATCGGTTCCGCCTCCGCCGGGTTTCTCCGAACCCGGGAAGCTGCGCGGGCCGTGGCGCGTGATCGTGAACCCGGCCTCCGGACGGGGCAAGGCGGACGCCGCGGAACGCGCGATCCGGAGGGTGGCTCGGGAGGAAGGACTCGAGATCGAGGTCGTCCGCAGTCGCGACGGCGATGATCCGCTCCGCTGGGCCGAGTCGGCCGAACGCGAAGGCTTCCGGGCGCTGGTGGTCGCGGGCGGGGACGGCACGGCCGGCGCGGCCGCGCGCGGGCTCCTGGCGGCCGGATCCGGTCTGCCGCTCGGGATCGTGCCGCTCGGCACCGGGAACGGATTGGCGCGCGTGCTGCGCGTCCCTCTCGATCCCGGGCGCGCCTTCCGCACCCTGGTCGCGGGGCGTGCGGTCCCGCTGGACGTGCTGGACGTCACCTGCCTCGGCGACGACGGCGGGGCGCACGAAACGGTGGCGCTGCTGTTCGTGGGCGCCGGCCTCGACGCCGACCTGAACCGGGACGCCGACCGGAGCGCCAAGGCGCGGTTCGGCTTCCTCGCCTACGTCGCGGCGGGGCTCCGCAACCTGGTGCGCTTGCGGGCGCACCGGGTGCGCTTGACGATCGACGGAGAGAGCCACGGCGTCGCCGCCCACACCGTCACCATCTTCAACGGCGGCCGGCTGGAGCTGGCCGGCGTGGCGGTCGGACCGGACGCCGATCCGCACGACGGCCGGGCGGACGTGGCGGTGCTGCACGCGACCGGGTTCGTCGAGGGCCTCGCGAGCGTGGTGCGCATGGCGACGCGGGAGGGGAGCCGGCGCTACTTCGCCCCGGCGAGCCGGGTGCACGTCGACGCACGGCCCCCGCTCACCGTCCACGTCGACGGCGAGGTGGTCGGGACCACGCCCCTGACGGTGCGGGTGCGCCCTGCGGCGCTGCAGGTGCTCGCCGCCGCCCGGTACGCGCCCGGCGAGGACCGGGTCGACCGGTAGGAACGGCGTCCAGGACGTCGTCGGTTCAGGTACGTCGTCCAGGGTCGCGACGCGGCCCGGCGATCCGGGGTAGAACCACCGGCGCGATGACGAGACCCGACCGCCCCCGCCTGCTCCACCGCCTGTTGCGGTTCGTCGGCGTACGCCGCGAACGACCGGTGCGTCAGCGCGTCCGCGCCGAGGTCGATACCCTGGCCCGTTGGGCCCGCCGCGGCGACGAGCCCCCGCGCGACGGGCGCTGAACGACCGGTCCCCGGTCGTCAACGGACCTCGTCCGGCGACCTGCCCTGCCGCACCACCCGCGTCCACTGATCCAACCAGCGCGCCTGGTTCGCTTCGATCCGTTCCCCCGGTAGCGTGGCCACCTGCGCGGCGTCCGGCGTGGGCGCATGGCGGGCGAACGCCTCCGGCAGCGGGACGTCGCTCCGGACCGGGTGCACGAACATCGCGTCCGGCACGGCCTCCTGCACCTCCGGCGAGAGCAGGAACGCCACCGCCGTGCGCGCCGCCTCCGCGTCCCGTGCGCCGCGCAGCACGCCGGCCGCCTCGATCTGCCGCCAGACGCAGCGGTCGCACAGCAGGTTTTCGGTCGGGGATTCGTCCAGGTCCTCCTCGGCGAAGATCACCTCGGCGGCGGGGCTGGTCAGGTAGGAGAGCACGATCGGCCGGTCGCCACCGTAGCGGCTGAACCAGGTGTAGTACGCCTCGGTCCACCCGGACACCACGCGCACGTCGGCGTCGCGAAGGTCGGCCCAGTAGTCGAGCCAGTCGTACGCGCCCCCCTCGCCGAAGCGCGCGACCGTCGCGAGCAGGAAGGCGAGCCCGGGGCTGCTCGTGGCCGGGTCGGGGACCACGGTGGCGCCGTGCAGCTCGGACGTCACGAGGTCGGTCAGGTCGTGGGGGCGCGGCAGGCCGCGCTCGGCGAGTCCGTCGCGGTCCAGGTTGAACGCGACGTAGCCGACGGTGACGGGCACGACCGGAGCGTCCGCGAGCCGGAACTCCTCGGGCACGACGTCGCGCAGCCCGAGCTCGTCCAGGGACAGCGGTTCGAACAGCTCCGCAGCGCCCTCGCGGGCGATCAGCGCGTCGTCGATCCCGAACATGGCGTCGGCCAGCGGTCGGGGCCGGATCAGCAGGGCACGGTTCACCATCTCGCCGGCGTCGCCGGCCGAGAGGATCTGGACCCGCACGCCGGTCTCTTCGTGCAGGCGTTCGAACAACGCCTCGGGCAGCGCGAACGAGTCGTGCGTCGCCAGGCTGGCGGTCTGCGCCGAGGCGGCGCCGAGCCAGCCGGCGAGCGCGACGGCGATCGCGGCGATGGAGCGCCGGACGGACGCGGTACGGAGGTCGGTTCGGTTCATGGGGCATCCCTTCCGTCACCAGGGAAGGGTCGTGGCGGTCACGCTTCCTACGCCCGTACGAACGGGTTCAGGTTCGAGGGTCTGATCTCAGCCCGACGTGGTCGGGCACCCCTGGCGACGGACCGCAGCGTACCGCAGGGCGGGCGGCCACCTCAGTCGCCCGGCACGGGGGCGGCGCGCGCGGGAGCGGGACGACGCAATCCGGCCGCCACGAAGATCGTGACCACGAACAGGACGGACGCCATCACGAACACCGCCCGGTAGCCGGTCTCGCCGCCGCCGAAGGCGGCGGCCAGGCCGACGCCGACCAGCGGCGCCACGGCGCGACTGGCGGCGATCACGGCGTTGTCGAGCCCGAAGGCGGAACCGACCTCGGTCTGTTCCGTCACCACGTTCAGCAACGCCGACAACGACGGCATGATGCCGCCGACCGCGACGCCCGACGCGGCGCTCAACGCCAGCAGCTGCCAGCCGGCGTCGACGAACGCCATCGGCAGGTAGCAGACCGCCGCCAACGCCGCCGAACCGATCAGGACCCGCTTGTGCCCGATCCGGTCGCCGAGCGCCCCCAGCGCGAGGGCGGAGACGGTCGAGGTGGCGGCCGAGACGCCGATCACCAGACCGGTGAAGGTCCCGGTGCGCTCGCTGGTGGCCAGCAGAAGCGGCACGAACAGCGGCAGGATCGGCACCATCACGCCCCGTCCGAGCCACGCCACGAAGCGGGCCACGAAGGTGCGGTTCACCCCCGGCGTCCTCAGGATGTGGAGCCAGTCGCGGCCGACGCCGCGCAGATCGTTCGCGTTCTCGGGCGGCGTGAACGTCTCGCGCACGCCGAACTGCACCAGCACGGCGCCCACGAACATGAGCGAAGCGGTGACCACGAACGCCGCCCGGTAGCCCAGCAGGTCGGCCATCACGCCGCCCAGCACCGGTCCCGCCGCCACGCCGGCGGTCATCGCCGTCTGCAGCGTGCCGAGGGCGAACCCGGACCGGTCGCGCGGCGCGACCGACGCCACCAACGCGTTCGAGGCGGACACCACGCCGGTCACGACGCCCTGTAGCGCCCGCAGCAGGACCAGTTCCTCCGCGCTGCGCGCGAAGCCCATCGCCAAGATCAGCACGCCGCCGCCGATGAGCGCCCGCAGCACCATCGGCTTGCGGCCGATCCGGTCGGCGACCGCGCCCCAGACGGGCGACGACGCCATCATCGTGATCGCCTGAGCGCTGAAGACGGCGCCGGCCAGGAACACCAGGTTCAGGCCCCAGGCGCTGCCGAGGGCGTCGACGTAGTTCGGCAGGAACGGGAAGATCATCGAGAAGCCGATCGCCGACAGCAGCTGCGCGACGAAGAGGACGGCCAGGATGCGCTTCCACTCGGGCACGGTGCCTCCGGGGCGAACGAACACTGCCGCCCAGGACGGGCGGCGGGGCGCGCCTCGTGCGCGCACGGACGCCAACGTACGCCCGGAACCGGGCGTGCGCGGTCGCCGAGGGTACCGGCCTCGGGGTCGTGCGGCGCCCGCATGCGCCGGTCGCGGCGGAGGGCGGAGGGACGCGCGCCCTGTGGGCGGTCGGCTACCCTGGCGGCATGAGCGCGCCCCACGTCTTCCTCCTCTCCCCGACCGGCGCCGGTGCCGGCCTCACCACCGTGTCCCTCGGGACGGTCCGCGCTCTGGACCGGAGCGGCCTGCGGGTGGCGTTCTACAAGCCGGTGCGCCAACCGGGACGGGACGCCGGACGCGAGACCTCGTCGCACTTCGTGGCCGAGACCAGCGACCTGATCCCGATCGAACCGTTCTCGTGGGCGCACGCGGAGGCCCGCCTGGCCGCCCGGGAGGAGGGACGATTGCTCGAGGAGATCGTCGGGGCGGTCGAGCGGCGCCTGGCGCAGGAGGAGGTGGACGTCCTGCTGCTCGAGGGGTTGGTGCCGACCGCCGAGCATCCGGAGCTCGACACCCTCAACGCCGGTCTGGCCAGCGCCTTCGACGCCGAGGTGATCCTGGTCGGCGCGCTCGGCGAGGCCGGGCCGGAGGCGGCGTCGGAGCGGTTCGAACGGGCGGCGCAACCGTTCGGCGGGTTGGACGCCGGCCGCATGATCGGGGCGATCGTGAACAAGGTCGGCGCGCCCCGGCGCGCAGCGGCCGGTGCGGCGATGGCGCCCGCCGCGGTGCCGCCGGAGCGGTGGGCGCCGGAGGAACTGATCGCGCGCATGCCGGTCTTCGGCCCGAAGTTCCTGCCGCTCGGGACGGTGCCCTGGGATCCGGAGTGGGTGTCGCCGCGCACCGTCGACGTCGCCCGGCAGCTGGGCGCCACCTTCGTGCACGAGGGCGAGGCGGCGACCCGCCGGGTGACGGACGTGTCGGTGGTGGCACGGACCGTCGCGAACATGACGCACCGCCTCCGCCCCGGCGCGCTCCTCATCACCCCCGGCGACCGTGACGACGTGATCCTGGCGGTCGCGATGGCGGCCGCCAACGGCACGCCCCTGGCCGGTCTGGTCCTGACCGGCGGGATCGAGCCGGACGCGCGCATCATGCGCCTCTGCGAACGGGCGTTCGAGGGCGGGCTGCCGTTGCTGACGGTCGAGAGCGACAGCTACGTGAGCGCCGCTCACGCCGCCTCGTTGGACCTCGAAGTGCCGCCCGACGACCTCGAGCGGATCGACCGCATCATGAACGGCGTGGCCGAGCACCTCGACGTCGCGGCGCTCGCCGCCCGCTGCGCCACGGACCGGGAGCCGCGCCTCTCGCCGCCCGCGTTCCTGCACCGCCTCTCGACCCGGGCGGCGGCGGTGCGGGCCCGGATCGTGCTGCCGGAGGGGGAGGAGCCCCGTACCGTGCGGGCGGCGGTCGCTTGCCACGAGCGCGGGATCGCGCGCTGCGTGCTGCTCGGCGACCCGCGCGAGGTGCGGCGGGTGGCCGAGACGCAGGGACTGACGCTGCCCGACGAGCTCGAGATCGTGCGGCCCACGACCCGCCTGCGCGAGCGGTACGTGGCGGAGATGGTGGCGCTGCGGCGGCACAAGGGGATGACGGAGCCGGTCGCCCGGCAGCAGCTCGAGGACGCGGTGGTGCTGGGCACGATGATGCTGGCGCGGGGCGAGGTCGACGGGCTGGTCTCGGGCGCCGTCCACACCACCGCCAGCACGGTGCGGCCGGCGCTGCAGCTGATCCGGACCCGCGCGGACGCGAAGCTGATCAGCTCGGTGTTCTTCATGTGTCTGCCCGACCAGGTCCTGGTGTACGGCGACTGCGCCATCAACCCCGACCCGAACGCCGAGGAGCTGGCCGACATCGCGATCCAGTCGGCCGACTCGGCCAAGGCGTTCGGGATCGAGCCGCGGGTGGCGATGCTCAGCTACTCGACCGGCGCTTCGGGCAGCGGCAGCGACGTCGACAAGGTGCGCGAGGCGACCCGGCTGGCGCGGAAGCGGCGGCCGGAGCTGGTCCTCGACGGGCCGCTGCAGTACGACGCCGCCTCCGACGCGACCGTCGCGCGCGCCAAGGCGCCGGACAGTCCGGTCGCGGGCCGCGCCACGGTACTGATCTTTCCCGACCTCAACACCGGGAACACCACCTACAAGGCGGTGCAGCGCAGCGCCAACGTGATCTCGATCGGGCCGATGCTGCAGGGGCTGCGGCGGCCGGTGAACGACCTCTCGCGCGGCGCTCGGGTCGAGGACATCGTCTACACGATCGCACTCACCGCGATCCAGGCCGGCCGTGAGCGGGAGCGCACGTCGGACGCCGCGGCCGAGCCGACGGCCGCGCCCTCGTAGCCGTCCCGACCGGCGAGCGCGGCTGGATCGCGTCGGGGGTCGGGGGCGGCGCGTCCGGACCGTCGCATGCGCGGTGCGGCCCGGTCCGTCGCTCCGGTTCCGGTCCGGGCGGCCGCGCGCCGTATACTGCCCGGTCGTGAAGACGTCGCCCACCCTGCTCGACAAGTTGGCGTTCGACCGCGTGCGCGACGCGTTGGCCGAGCGCGCCGCGACGCGGCTCGGAATGGAGCGGGCCGGAGAGCTCGCGCCGCTGCCCGAGGCGGGCCGTGCGCAGGTGCGCCTGGACCGGGCGGACGCGATCGCGCAGGACGGCGAACTGCCGCTCGGCGGGATCGAGGACGTCCGTCCGCTGCTCGAGCAGGCGCGCGAGGGCCGCATGCTCGAGGGGCGCGAGCTGTTGTCGGTGGCGTTCACCCTCGAGGGGGCGGAGCGGCTCCGGCGCGACGTGGCGTCGCGGGAGCGACCGGTCCTGACCGAGTTGGCGCAGGCGATGGGGAGCTTCGAGGGGTGGTTGCGGCGGGTGCGCGAGCAACTCGACGCCGACGGCGAGGTCAAGGACGGCGCCACCCCGAAGCTGCGCGAGATCCGGCGGCGCCTGCGGCCGCTGCGGGGTCGGATCCGCGCCAAGATGGAGAAGCTGCTCGACACCTACGCCGACTCGGTGCAGGACCCGCTGGTGACGCTGCGCCGCGACCGCTACGTGATCCCGGTCCGCGCCTCGGCGCAGGGCCGGGTGCCGGGCATCGCGCTCGACACGAGCGACTCGGGCCGCACCGTGTTCGTCGAGCCGCAGTCGGTGGTGGCGATGAACAACGAGCTGGCGCTGCTCGAGTTCGAGGAGCGCGACGAGGTCCGGCGCGTGCTGCTCGAGTTGGGCCGGGCGGTCGCCGACCATCCGGAGGTCGCGCCCACCCTCGACGTGATCGCCCGCCTCGACCTCGCCAACGCCACCGTGCGGCTCGCGGAGGACTGGGGTCTGGTCCGGGCCGTCGCGCCGGCCGCTCCGGACGGGACGCCCGCCTCGGCGCGCGAGGTGCGGCTGCACCGGGCGCGCCACCCGCTGATCGCCGGGTGCGTCGCGAACGACCTGGTCCTCGACGAGGACCACCGGCTGCTGGTGGTGACCGGGCCGAACGCCGGCGGCAAGACGGTGCTGCTCAAGACGCTCGGCCTGGCGGTGGCGATGGCGCAGAGCGGGCTGCCGGTCGCGGCGGGCGAGCCGGCCGATCCGCCCCGGCTGCCGTGGTTCGACGGCGTCCTCGCCGACATCGGCGACGAACAGTCGATCGAGGCCAGCCTCTCGACCTACGCCGGCCACCTGGTCAACCTGGGGCGGATCGTGCGCGAGGCGGGTCCGGACACGCTGGTCCTGATCGACGAGCTCGGCTCCGGCACCGACCCGGACGAGGGCGCCGCGCTCTCGCAGGCGATCCTCGAGCGGGTGCTCGGATCCGGCGCGAGCGGGCTGATCACGACCCACCTGGCGCCGCTCAAGGTGTTCGCCTCCGACGCCGACGGAGTGCGCAACGCCGCCATGCGCTTCGACGTCGACGCGCTCCGTCCCACCTTCGAGCTGATCGTGGGGCAGCCGGGCCGCAGCTACGCGCTGGCGATCGCCGAGCGGCTCGGACTCGGCGACGCGGTGCTGCGGCGGGCGGCGGAGGTGCTCGGACCGGAGGGGGAACGTCTCGAGCGGCTGCTCGCGACGCTCGAGGCGCAACGGGCCTCGTGGGCCGAGGCGCAGGCGGAGGCGGAGGCGGCCGAGGCGCGGGCGCGCGAGGAGGCGGAGACGTTGCGCGGCGAGATCGAGCGGTTGCGCGGCCGCGAGGACGACCTGATGGCCGAAGCGGCCCAGCGGGCCGAGCGCGAACTGCAGGCGGCGGTGCAGCGGGCGACGCGCCTGGCGCGCACCGCGCGCGCCGAGGAGGGCGCGGGGCGCTCGCAGGCGATCCAGGAGATCCAGGCGCTGCGCGCGCAGGCGCGCCGGACCGCGGGGCGGGAACGGAGCTCCGGCCCGCGCGAGGGACCGCGGGACGCGGGGCGTCGGGAGCGGAAGGCCGAGGAGCCGCCGGCGCTGCGGCCGGGGGTGCCAGTGCACGTCGCGAGCTACGATGCCGAAGGGGAGATCGCGGAGCTGCGCGGCGACACGGCGATGGTGCAGCTCGGCCTGCTGCGGGTCGAGGCGCCGCTCTCCGAACTTCGCCCGTTGAAGCCGAAGAAGGCGTCGGGCGGCGGCGCGTCGCTCGCGTCGACGTTCGCGACGCGACCGCCCGAGGAGCTCAACATCCGCGGCGAGCGGGTCGAGGAGGGGATCGAGAAGGTGCGGGACTTCGTGCACGAGGCGCACGCGCTCAAGTCGGCGTCGGTCCGGATTCTGCACGGGAAGGGCACCGGGGCGCTGCGGGACGCGGTCCGTGCCTACCTGCGGGACGAGAAGCGCGTCGAGCGGTTCGAGGACGCCGTGCCGTACGAGGGCGGGCACGGCGTGACGGTCGCCCACCTGCGCCGGTGAGCGGCGTCCGGCGCGAGGCGCTCGTCTTCGACCTGGACGGCACCTTGATCGACAGCCTGCCCGACATCGTCGGCGCCTTCCGCGACGCCTTCGCGGCGAACGAGCTGCCGGTTCCGGCCGAAGGGGAGGTCGCGGCCCTCATCGGCGCGCCGCTCGAGGAGATGGCGGCACGGTTCGTGGCCGACGAGGCGCGGATCGCTGCGGTCTGCGACGCCTACCGGCGGATCTACCCGACCCGCTTCACCCGCTCGACCCGTCCGTTCCCCGGGGTGGTCGAGGTGCTGCGCACGCTGCGGGCGGACGGCTGGCGGCTCGCGGTGGCGACCACGAAGCGCACCTCGATGGCGGTGCGCCTGACCGACGCGCTCGACCTTTCACCGCTCCTGGACCACGTGCAGGGGACCGACGCGGGCGTGCCCCACAAGCCGGCGCCGGACGTGCTGCGCCTCGCGGCCGCCGCGGTCGGAGCCGAGCCGCGCTGGATGGTGGGGGACACCGTGACCGACCTGCAGGCCGGACGGGCGGCGGGCCTGAGGACGTTCGCGGTGACCTGGGGCACGCACGACGTCGCGCGTCTCGCGGGCGAGCGGCCGGACGTGCTGGCGGCCGACCTGGACGGATTGCCGGCCGCGGTCGGCACGCCCGGAGGCGGGAAGGCGTAGGCACGGAACGCGCCGGGGCGCACGGTTATGGTGCCCCATGAACGATGTCGAGAAACAGTACGTGATCGACGCACTGGCGGAGGATTCGTGGCGCATGTTCCGGATCCTCGGCGAGTTCGTCCAAGGGTTCGAGGAGATGGCGGACGTCGGCAAGGCGGTCACCATCTTCGGTTCGGCGCGCCTGAAGGAGGGCGACCCGGTCTACGAGAAGGCGACGGTCCTGTCGCGCGACCTGTCGCAGGCGGGCTACACGGTGGTGACCGGCGGCGGACCTGGGGTGATGGAGGCGGGGAACCGGGGCGCGTACGAGGCGGGCGGCCGGTCGATCGGCCTGAACATCGACCTTCCGCACGAGCAGGCCCCGAACCCGTATCAGACGAGCGGCGTGAACTTCACCTACTTCTTCGTGCGGAAGGTCATGCTGGTCAAGTACTCGACGGCGTTCGTGGCGTTCCCGGGCGGATTCGGCACGATCGACGAGCTGTTCGAGGCGCTCACCCTGATCCAGACGCGCAAGATCAAACCGTTCCCCGTGTACCTGATCGGCGTGGACTACTGGAAGGGCCTGCTGCAGTGGCTGCAGGGGACGTTGGTGCGCCACGGGACGATCAACGAGCACGACATGCACCTGTTCAAGGTGGTCGACGACGTACGGGAGATCCCGGACGAGATCGACGCGTACTACCGGACCGAGGGGCGCGGCGGGTTCGAGCTTCCGGAGTGATAAGTCCGCAATAGACTTGACACGGCTAGGCTCAGGTTTTAGTATGGTGATCACTGACGCCCGTGGGGCGTCCGCACCGACCGTCCCTGAAGGAGGTCCCGCATGAACCTGGTCCGCACCCGACCCGTCCGCACCGTTCGCCCCGTCCTCGACCCGTTCGACGCCTTCGACCGCATGCTGCAGCAGATGAGCTCCGGTCCGTACGCCGATCGCCACGAGAGCGCCGGCGCCCCGTACGACCTGTACGAGACCGACGAAGCGCTCGTCCTCGAGATGGCGGTGCCCGGCGTGGCCGCCGACATGCTCGACGTCGGCATCGAGGGACGCCAGCTCACCGTCCGCGCCGAGATCCCCGAGCCGGACGACGAAGGCCGTCGCTACTGGACCCGCAACGTGCCGCGCGGCGCGATCTCCCGCACCGTCAAGCTTCCGGCCAGCGTCGACGTCGACGGCGTGCACGCCACCGCCCGCGACGGCGTGCTGACGCTGACCCTGCCCAAGGCCCAGGAGGCGAAGGTCCGCAAGATCGACGTCCTCCGCGACGCCTGACCGAACGCCCGCGACGGGCGGCGCAGCTCGCGCCCG
>SLSQ01000138.1 GCA_007130355.1 Trueperaceae bacterium | reverse complement strand
GGCGCATCCGCGGGCGCATCCGCGGGCGCAGCGCGTCGGGTCTTCACGCGGAGCACCGACAGGATGCCGACGGCCCCCGCCACGCCGATGACCACGCCGAGCCAGACGGCCACCGAACCCCCGACCCACCAGGCGCTGCTCCCGGCGAAGATCACGATCATGCCGATCGCGATCGCCTTGGCGCGGAGCGGCATGCCGCGTCCCTCCTGGACGTCGCGCACGAACGGGCCGAAGACGCGATGCGTGATCAACCAGCGGTGGAAGCGGGGGCTGGAGCGCGAGAAGAAGAAGGCCGCGACCAGGAGCCACACGGTCGTCGGCCAGCCCGGAACCACGATGCCGATCGCGCCGAACGTCACCGCCGTCCACCCGAGCGCCAGGTAGGTCGCGCGCAAGGCTCGGTTGCGGACCAGGGGCGCGTCGGAACGGTCCGACCTGGCGTGGGCCGCGCTGCCGGCGGGACCTTCCGACGCGCCTTCCGACGCGCCTTCCGACGCGGCGTCCGCGGATCCGTCGACGGCGTCGGACGGTGCCGGCGTCGCGGCGGACGCGTCGGCCCGCGGTAGCGGGCGGTCGAACGACTGGACGTCGATCCGGTAGCCGTCGGGGTCGCGCAGGGAGAACCGCACGATGCCGAACCGGGGGTCCGCTCGGGGCGGCCCCTCGACCGCGATCCCGGCACGCACGAGTCGAGCGTGCACCTGGGCGGGGTCGTCGACCGCGAGCGTCGTGACCCACCGGGGATCGGTCGGAAGCGGCCCGTCCCGCCCGTCGCCCCCTGCGCGACGGAAGCCGAGATGGCCGGCGCCGGCGGCGCGCACGATCAGGCGGTCGCCCTGGTGGCGCACCCGCGGCAGGCCGAGTCCGTCCTCGTAGAAGGCGCGCGTCCGTTCGAGGTCGGCCACCGGGCGGAGGACGATCCGGTCGGTCACCCGGTCGGTCACGACGCCGTCGGTTCCGGAACCGAGGCGGACGACGGATCCGGGACCCGCGGCGCCGTCGGCCGGTCGTGCCGCCGTTGGCGTGCCGCCTCGAACGCGACGAGCGCGCCGGTCACGCCGACGTTGAGGCTGTCCGCCGACCGGGCGCCCTCCATCGGCACGCGGACGTGCAGGTCGGCCGCGTCGCGCCATGCGGTGGGCAGCCCCTCGTGCTCCGGACCGAGCACGATCGCCGTCGGTCCGCGCAGGTCGGCGTCCCAGTACGACCGCTCGGCGTCCGGCGCGGTAGCGACCAGGGTCAGGCCCCGCCGGCGCGCCCAGTCGCGCACCGCTCGGTCGGGCGCGGTCGCGACCGGAAGTTCGAACACCGCGCCCATGCTGGCCCGCACCGCCGCCGGGTTCCACGGGTCGGTACCCTCCGAGCCGCTGGCGACGAGCGCGGTGGCGCCCGCCGCGTCGGCGCTGCGGACGAGGGCGCCGAGGTTGCCCGGCTTCTGCGTCCCGACCGCGATCACGACCAGCGCGGCGGGACCGCTCGTGTCCAGATCGTCGAGTGCGTGCGCCGGTGGGCGGACGATCGTGGCGATCCCGTCGGGCCCCTCCCGCACGCTTCCGCGCGCGAAGGCGGCGGGGGAGAGGCGCCAGCACGGCACGCCGGAGGCGCGGAGCGTCGCCGCCGCGCCGCGCTCCGCCTCGCCCCACAGTTCCGGGGCGAAGTAGGCCGCGACGAGGTCCCGGCCGGCGGCGAGCGCCCGGACCGACTCGCGGGCGCCCTCGACCGGCACCGTTCCGGTCCGGTCGCGCTCGCGGCGCTTGCGGAGGCGCACCCACGCTTTGACGCGAGGGTTCGTGGGGCTGTCGATGCGGGGGAGGTCGACCGTCGGATCGTGCACCGCCGCCATCGTAGCCGCGGCCCCCGGCGACCGATGTCGTTCCGTCCGGCCGGTGCTAGCATCTCCGGGCGGCGCACGCTGCGGGGAGGGGGAGACCGTGAACGCGAACGGGCGCACGCGCTCGGCCGGCATGGGGTTCGTGCTGGTCACCCTGTTCCTCGACGTGTTCGGCATCGGGGTGGTGATCCCGGTGCTGCCGAAGCTCATCGCTTCGTTCCTCGGCGACGACGCCAGCGCCGCCGCCCCGTGGTACGCGGCGCTGGCGGGCGGGTACGCGGCGATGCAGTTCCTCTGCGCGCCGCTGCTCGGAGCGCTGTCCGACCGGTTCGGTCGCCGTCCGGTGATCCTGATCTCGCTCGGGGGGTTCGGACTCAGCTACCTCGCGCTGGCGTTCGCCCCGACGCTGGCCTGGGCCTTCGTGGCCCGCTTGGCGGCCGGCGTCGCAGGAGCCACCCTCACCGCCGGCAACGCCTACGTCGCGGACGTGTCCACGGAGGCCACCCGGGCGCGCAACTTCGGCCTGGTCGGGGTCGCGTTCGGCGTCGGCTTCGTCGCGGGTCCCGCGCTCGGCGGCGCGCTCGGCGAGCTGGGGTTGCACCTGCCGTTCCTGGTCTCGGCGGCGGTCGCGGGCGTGAACCTCCTCTACGGGCTGTTCGTCCTTCCGGAGTCGCTTCCTGCGGAGCGGCGGCGACCGTTCTCGTGGCGTCGGGCCGATCCGTTCCGGGCGCTCGCGGCGCTGCGCGAGCACCCGATCGCCGCCGGCCTGGCGGTGGCGCTGGCGCTGGCGGTCCTGGGACAGCGTGGGATGGAGTCGGTCTTCGTCCTCTACACCGATTGGCGCTACGGCTGGGGGGCCGGCGCGAACGGACTGGCGCTGGCCTGGGTCGGCGTGGTCGCGATCGTCGTGCAGGGGGCGCTGGTGCGGCCCGCGGTCGCCCGCTGGGGCGAGCGTCGCGTCGCCGTGGCCGGGCTGAGCGTGCTCGCCGCGTCGTTCGTGGCGTACGGCCTCGCCGACCGCGGGATCTGGCTCCTGCTCGCGATCGCGCCGGGCGGGCTCGGAGCCCTCGCCCAACCGGCGATCCAGAGCCTGATCGCCGGATCGGTTCCGACGGAGCGGCAGGGCTCGGTCCAGGGCGCGGTGACCTCGGCGCTCGCGGCGGCGGCGGTCGTGGCGCCGCTCGTGGCGGGCGGGTTGTTCGGTGCGTTCACCGGCGAGGGGGCGCCCGTTCAGGTTCCTGGGATGCCGTTCTTCGCCGCCGCCCTCTTCACGGCCTGCGCCTTGGCCGTCGCGGCACGCACCTTCCGCTCGGTGCCCGCGGCGGCGGACACCGAGCGGGTCGGCCCGAACGCCTAGACTCGGACCATGGATCCGCTCATCGCACCGGACGCGCTCCTGGGCCGCCTCGGCGACGCCGATTTGCGCATCGTCGACGCCCGCGCCGACCTCTCCGACCCCGCCGCAGGACGCCGCGCCTACGAACGGGCGCACCTGCCCGGCGCGGTCCACCTCGACCTCGAGGAGGACCTGACCGGACCTCTCGCGCACGACGGACGCGGGGGTCGGCATCCCCTGCCCGATCCGGACGCGTTCGCCGCACGCCTGGCGGCGGCCGGCATCGGCGAGGGGCACGAGGTGGTCGCCTACGACGACGCCGGCGGCGCCTTCGCCGCACGCGTCTGGTGGTTGCTGCGCTGGATCGGGCACGAACGGGTGCGCATCCTGGACGGTGGCATGGCGGCGTGGGACCGGGCGGGGGGACCGCTCGACGACGCCCTCGTCGCATGGCCGCCCGCCGACCACGCCGCGCGTCCGGACCGATCGGCGCTCGTCGACGCGGACGAGGTGGCGCGTCGGCTGGACGATCCGACGGTGCGGGTGGTGGACGCCCGGGCGCCGGAGCGCTACCGGGGCGAGACGGAACCGATCGATCCGGTCGCCGGGCACGTGCCGGGCGCCTGGAACCGGCCGTTCGCCGGGTCGCTCGACGGGGACGGCCGCTTCCTCCCGCCCGCGGCGCTGCGGGACCGCCTCGGAGGAGCGACGCAGGGTCGGGACGCGATCGTGATGTGCGGCTCGGGCGTCACGGCGGCGCACCTGGCGCTCGCGATGCGGGTGGCCGGCCTTCCGGAACCGCGACTCTACGCCGGATCGTGGAGCGACTGGTGCTCCCGTCCGGAACGGCCGGTCGCGACCGGCGACGCCGAGGCGGGAAGCGAACGGATCGCCCCCGGCGCACACCGTGCACGCTCCGATGGAGCCTAGAATGGGGCCATGACTCCGGCATCCCCCGCTCCGAACCTGCCGTGCGGCCTGAGTCGGCTGCGCGAGCCGGTCAACGCGCTCACCCACGGGATCGGTGCGATCCTCGGCCTGATCGGGACCGCGGTGCTCGTGGCGCTGGCCGGCGACGATCCGTGGCGCGTGGCCAGCGCCCTCGTGTACGGCGTCAGCCTGGTCGTGCTGTTCTCGGCGAGCACGCTGTTGCACGCGGCGCGGGTGGGGGCGGCCGCGCTCCGGCGCCTGCGCGTCTTCGACCACGCCGCCATCTTCGTGCTGATCGCCGGCTCGTACACGCCGATCGCGCTGGTCACCTTGAACGAATCGCACCCGTGGGTCGGCTGGACGGTGTTCGCCGTCGCGTGGGGGCTGGCGACGCTCGGCGTGCTGTTCAAGCTGGTGTGGATCGGCGCCCCGCGTTGGATCTCGACCGGCCTCTACCTCGGCATGGGCTGGATGGCGCTGCTGGCGTTGAACCCGCTGGTCCAGGCGTTGCCGGCCCCGGCCCTGGCCTGGCTGGTATCGGGCGGGGTCGTGTACTCGCTCGGCGCGATCGTGTACGCCACCAAGCGGCCCGACCCCGTTCCCGGCGTGTTCGGGTACCACGAGTTGTGGCACCTGTTCGTGCTCGGGGGGAGCGCCTGCCACTTCGTGCTCATGGCGCGCTACGTCGTGCCGACGTGAGCCGCGACGCGACCCACGAACGTCCGCGCTGCGCCTGGACGGGGATCGATCCGCTGCTGCTCCGCTACCACGACGACGAGTGGGGGCTGCCGCCGCGCGACGCAGGCGCGGCGTTCGAGCATCTGGCGCTCGAGACGATGCAGGCCGGCCTCTCGTGGCGGGTCGTGCTCGGGAAGCGCGCGGCGTTCCGGGCCGAACTCGATGGTCTGGATCCGGAACGGCTCGCGGCCCGGAGCGAGGCCGACGTCGACCGCTGGATGCGCGACCCGTCCCTGATCCGTAACCGCGCCAAGCTCCGCGCGGTGGTGACCAACGCGCGCGCCTTCCTCGAGCTCGAGGAGGAGGGGCCCGGCCTGCAGGAGACGCTCGACGCCTTTCTGACCGACGCCGACCGGCAGCCGCGTCGCCCGCCCGGCGTGGCGGCGCCCGGCGAGATCCCGGCGTCGCGACGGGCGGCGGCCGCCCTCAAGGGGCGGGGGTTCCGCTTCGTGGGCCCCACCGTCGTCTACGCCCACATGCAGGCGACCGGTCTGGTCCGCGACCACGATGCGGGCTGCTTCCGGCGCGCAGCGGACCGGACCGGGGGCACGGCAGGCACGGCGGCGGAAGGGGGAGGCGCATGACGCCGAAGGCGAAACGGACGTACCGCGGCTTCGCCGCCTTCTTCTTGATCGGCGGCGCCGTGTTCGTGGTCCTCGGCATCGCCCGCGCGGCGTTCGCGCTCGACCTGGTGCAGGGCGACCCGATCCCGGTCGCCCTCGCTCTGATGACGATCGGCGGCCTGCTGCGCTGGACGGCGCGCGACCGGCCGGACGATCCCGAGGACGAGGAGGACGGTGCGGGCGGCTCCGAGCGCGCGGAAGGCGCGCCGCACGGCGCGCCACCCGGCGCGCCGTACGACGTCCCCGACGACGACGCGCGATAGGCTTGCGCGCATGCGCGTCTCCGTCGAGCTGATCCCCAGAAGCGAGCAGGCGTTCGCCACGCAGCTCGACGATCTCGCCGAGCTGCCCGGGGTGGACACGGTGAACGTGCCCGACCTGGTGCGGTTCGACCTGCGGTCGTGGGAGGCGTGCGCCCGTGCCCGGGCTCGGGGCCTGCGCGCGATCCCGCACCTGCGGGCGACCGACGTCGATCCGGACGGACCGCTCCCGTTCCTGGACGCCGTCGATCGCGCCGGGATCGACGAGGTCCTGGTCGTGCACGGCGATCCTCCGGTCGACATGAGCCGGCCCGTGTTCGACACCGACGCGGTCGCCCTGCTTCGGCGCCTTCGGAGCGAACGGCCGGACCTCACGACCTACGCGGCGCTCGATCCGTACCGGCAAGGGTTTCGTGCCGAACTCGCCTACGCGGCCCGCAAGCTCGACGCGGGGGCGTCCGGGCTGTTCACGCAGCCGTTCTTCGACCTGCGTCTGGCGGAGGTGTGGAGCGACCTGCTGGTCGAGCTGCCGACCCGCGTCTTCTGGGGGGCGACCAGCGTCGCGAGCGAGCGCTCGCGACGGTACTGGACCGGCCGGAACCGGGTGGTCCTGCCCCGCGGGTTCGAGGCGACCGAGGCGTACGCCTCCCGGTTCGCCGCCGACCTGGCCGCGTTCGCGCGGGCGCGCGGCGACGACGTGTACTTCATGCCGATCCGGGTTCCGGCCAGCCGCTACCTGAGCGCCGTGCCCGATGCGGTGGGCGACGAAGCCGCCTGAGCGATCGGCCGGGAGCGTCGCGTCGTCGGTCGGTAGCCCACGGTTCGGTTGCGCGCAATCCATGGTGTATATTCAGTGTTCGGCGTCGCCACCGCGGCGTCCGAAACGACGCATCCGGCCCTGCCGAGGGCCTCGGAAGGAACCTCCCATGCACGACATCGACATCTACCTCATGAAGGACCGCCAGGAGCAGCTGCGCGCCACCACCGAGCACCTGGTCCGGGTCCGCGAAGCGCGCCGTGCCGAACGCGCGGCCGAGCCGGCCGCACGTCCCATGCGGGCGTTCGCCGGCCTGCTGGGCCTGCGTGGCGACGCGCGCCGCACCCTCAAGGGCCGCCGCAGCCTGGCCTGAGGGCCTGCGCCGCGGGG
>SLSQ01000068.1 GCA_007130355.1 Trueperaceae bacterium | reverse complement strand
GCGCGTCGGCATCGGCGTCGGCACCCGGATCGGCGCCGGCATCGGCAGGCGGGGCGGCGTCGACCGTTCCGCTTCCGTCCACGGCGCCGGCCGTGCGCTCCGTTTCGGCCCGAGCCCAGCGGCGCACCGCGGCGGCGGCGCGGGGCCCGACGCCCGGTACGGCGGCCAGGGTCGCCTCGTCGGCGGCCAGCAGCTGTTCGATACTCGAGAAGGCGGCCAGGAGCGCATCGCGCCGCTTGGGGCCGATGCCGGGAATCTCGTCGAGCAGGCTCCGCGTCGCGGCCCGCCCGCGTCCGGCCCGGTGTCGTCCGACGGCGACGCGGTGCGCTTCGTCGCGCACGTGCACGAGAAGGCGGACGGCAGGGTGGGTGCGGGGCAGCAGGAGTTCGCGGCCGTCCTCGCGGATCAGGGTCTCCTCCCGCTTCGCGAGTCCGACGATCGGCACCTCGATCCCTACCTCGCGCAGCGCTCGCCGGGCCGACGAGACCTGGCCCTTGCCGCCGTCGATCAGCAGCAGGTCGGGCCGCGGCAGCCGGTCGGCGAGCCGGCCGGTGAACCGCCGCACCAACGCCTGATGCAGGCTCGCGAAGTCGTCCGGCTTGTCTAGGCCACGGATCCGCACGGTGCGCGTGTCGGCGCGGAGCGGGCGGCCGCCCTCGAACGCCACGATCGAGGCGACCGTGTGCCGGCCCATCAGGTTGCTGACGTCGTACCCCTCGATCCGCCACGCCGGTTCCTTCAGCTCCAGAACGGCGGTGACCTCCTTCACGCCGGGCGCTTCGCCGCGGCGCTCGAGCCGCGCGAGCTCGGCGTCCACGGCGTCGCGGGCGTTCCGGCTCGCGAGTTCGATCAGGTCGACCTTGTCCCCCCGCCGGGGTCGCCGCACCTCGACGCGACGGCCGCCCCGTGCGCTCAGGAACGCCGCCCAGGTGTCCAGGTCCAGCTCGTCCGTCGGCACCAGCACCAGCGGCGGGACGTGCGTCGCCCGCCGGTAGTGCTCCGCCATGAACCGCTCGAGCACTTCGCCGATCGGCGCGTCGTCGGCGTTCGTGAGGAACCGCGCCTCCCGTCCGACGACGCGGCCGCCCCGCATCTGGAACGCCTGCACCGCGGCGTACGAGCCGGCGACCGCCACGCCCAGGAAGTCGAGGTCCTGCCCCGGATCCCGGGCCACTTCGCTGTCGTAGCCGGTGACGCGCTGCACCGCCTCGATCCGGTCGCGGACCTTCGCCGCCCGCTCGAACTCGAGCCGCTCGGCGGCGACCGCCATCTCGCCCCGCAGCTCCTCGACCACGTCGCCGACGCGCCCTTCGAGGAAGGCGCGGGCCTGCCGCACACGGTCCAGGTAGGCATCCCGATCGACCTCGAAGGCGCACGGCCCGTCGCACTGACCCATGTGGAAGCGCAGGCACGGCTTGGAGCGGGGTCGCAGCGGCGTGCCGCTGTGCACGCGCAGGCGGAACACGCGGTTCACCACGTCGAGCACCTTCTTGACCGCGCCGGCGCTCGGGTACGGCCCGAAGTAGTGGCCGTCCCCCTTGAGGCGGGCCCGAGTGAAGAGCAGCCGCGGGAACGGCTCGTCGGTGAGTTTGATGTAGGGGAAGCTCTTGTCGTCCTTGAGCTGGACGTTGAAGCGCGGCTTGTGGCGCTTGATCAGGTCCGCCTCGAGGACGAGCGCTTCGGTCTCGCTCTCGGTGACGATGAACTCGAGCCGGTGGGCGACGGCGGTGATCCAGCGGGACTTGCCCCACGGCTGCTCGCCGAAGTAGCTGGCGACGCGGGAGCGGAGGTTCTTCGCCTTGCCGATGTACACCGGTCCCTGCTCGGCCTGGAACAGGTAGCACCCGGGCGAGGGCGGGAGCACCGGGAGGTCGTCGCGGGTCAGCGCCACGCGCCCATCATCCCAGCCTCGGAGCCGGCGGGCGGTCGCCCGGAGCGGGTCAGGGCCGCAACGGCGCGCCGGTCGGCTCGATCAGGTCCGGTCCGTCGTTCCTCGGCGCGTTCACGCGCGTTCCGACCGGAACCGCCTCGAGCGCCTCCGGGTCGATCGGCTCGAGCAGGTCGGAGAGGGCCGCGGCGTCGCGTCGCTCCGGATCGAACCAGGCGTCGTGCAGGCCGTCCGGAACGATCACCGGCTGACGGTCGTGGATCTTCGCGAGCAGCGCGTTGGGGCGGGTGGTGAGGACCGCGAAGGTGTCGCCGTCGTCGCGGCGCGAGAGGAGTCCGGCGAGCGCCAGCGGACCACCGTCCCGACGCCGCACGAACCACGGCCGCTTCGGGCCCCCGTCCGGCCCCGGGCTCCACTCGTAGAACCCGCTGGCCGGCACCAGGCAACGGCTCTTCTTGAACGCGTCGCGGAACGACGGCTTGGCGTGCGCCGTCTCGGCACGGGCGTTGATCAGGGTCGCCCGGAACTCCGAGGGGTCCCGCACCCAGCGCGGGATCAGCCCCCAGCGGGCGATCAGGGCGACGCGCCCCTCCCCGTCCCGAGGCACGATCACGGGGGCGCCCTGGCTCGGCGCGACGTTGTAGCGGGGCGTCCACGGCGGGTCGAGCCGGGTCAGGTCGGCCCCGAAGGCGGCGGCGATCTCCGAGGCCTCGTGGAACAGTCCGTACCGTCCGCACACGGCGGCTCCCTTCCGTCCGGAGGCGTGGCGCACCGGACCGGACACGCCGACCGAGCGGTCGTGCGCACGTACACTTTGGCATGCCTGCGGTTCGCGTCGCGCCCGTCCGTCGTCGCATCGGACCCGGTCTGATCCTTCCCGCCGTCGCCGTGCTCGTCGCGGGCGCGATGCTCGCCGTCCGGGTGGCGGCGCTCGCCGCCCTGATCTACGCCGGGCTTCCGCCCTCGGTGCGGGCCGACGGTCTGGCGCTGGCCCTGATCGGTACGGCGGTCGCGGCGGCCTGGATCGCGCTGCGCGGAAGCATGCACGGTCTGCACGCCGCACCGTCGGGCGTCCCGGCCGCGGTGATCGCGGTCGGCATGGCGATGGCGACGGGCACCCTCGTCGGGGATCCGCTGGCCGCCACCGCCGTCGCCATCGTCACGGCGACCACGGCGGCGACCGGCCTCGTGGTTCTGCTGATGGGCGTGACCCGCATGGGACGGCTCATCCGGTACCTGCCGCACCCCGTGATCGGCGGCGTGCTGGCGGCCTCCGGTTGGGTCCTGATCGACTTCGCGGTCCGGATGATGGCCCGGCCGCTCGAGACTCCGGCCTGGGATCTGGAGGCCGCCGCACGCTGGGGGCCGGGCCTCGCGCTGGGGCTCTGGATGACCCTGTTCCGACGCGCGGTCCGCCACCCCGCCGTCGTCCCGGTGGTCCTTGCGCTCGCGACCGGCGCCTTCTTCGCCGTGGCGCGCATCCACGGGCACGGTCTCGAGCAGCTGCTCGAGGGCGGCTGGCTGCTCGGTCCGTTCCCCGACGGTTCGCTCTGGCGCCTGCCGCCCGCGGACGCCTGGACGCAGGCCGACCCGAACGTGCTCCTGGCGCTGCTCCCGACGATCCTCACCGCGGCGCTGTCGACGGGCTTGCTGGTGGCGCTCTACTCGACCGCCGCCGAGCTCGAACGGGACGCCGAAGCCAACCCGAACGTCGACCTGCGCGAGACCGGCATCGCGAACCTGCTCGGCGCCACCTTCGCGGCGCTCCCCACGGTCGTCTCGATCGCCACCTCCTCGCTGTCGGAGTCGATGCGGGCGCGCCGCCGCATCGACGCCTTCGCCGCGGCCCTCGTCGTCTTCGCCGTGGTCGCCGCCGGTCCCGGCCTGCTCGAGGCGGTGCCGCTGCCGGTGCTCGGCGGCCTGCTCGTGATGATGGGCGCCGACTTCCTGATCGACTGGGTGGTGGTGGGACGTCGGCGCCTGTCGTGGATCGACCTCGGCATCGTGGTGGCGATCGTCGGCACCGTCGCCGTCTTCGGCCTGCTGCCCGGGATCGGCGTGGGCCTCGCCCTCGCGGTCGTGCTGTTCGTGGTGCTCATGGCCCGCACCGACGTCGTGCACGAGACGCCGGCCGATCGTGCGGTCCGCAGCCGGGTGACCCGTTCTGCCGCGGCGCGCGAGCTGCTGCAGCGGGAACGGGCGCGCATCGCGCTGGTCCGTCTGGAGGGCGTGGTCTTCTTCGGGACCGCCGACCGCCTGGTCGAACGGGTGCAGGCACGCCTGGCGGCGCAGCCGACGCCCCGGTTCGTGGTGCTCGACGTCACCGGCGCATCGGCGTTCGACGCGACCGGCGGGATCGCGGTCGTCCGCATCGCGCGCGCCGCCGCCCGCGCCGACGCCGAGGTGGTCGTCGTCGGTGCCGGACCGCGCGTCCGCGACGAGCTGCGCCGCGCGGGCGCGATCGTCGAGCACGCCGACGATCTGGACCGGGCGCTCGAACGGTGCGAACGGGCGATCCTGCGGGAGCATCCGCAGGTTCCGACCGAGCCGGCACTGGACGACCTGATCCGCGACCTTCCGGGCGGCCAGGACGCTTGGACCGAACTGGAGCCGTGGTTCTACGAGATCGTGTGCGCTCCGGACGAGGCGATCGTCCGTCAGGGCGATCCGGGCGACGCCTTCTGGATCGTGGCGGAGGGGCGCGTCTCGGCGGTGCTCGATTCGGCCGACGGGCGCCGCATCCGCCTCGAGTCGGTCGGTGCGGGGCAGCTGCTCGGCGAGATCGCCTTCGTGGCGGACGTGCCCCGCTCGGCGCACTTGGTGGCGGAGGGGCCGGCGCGGCTGCTGCGCATGGAGCGCGCGACCTGGAAGCGCCTCGCGAAGGAGGCTCCGGAACCGGCGCTGGCGCTTCGGGAGCTGATGCTGCGCCTGGCGGCGCAGCGCGTGCGGCACCTGACCGAGGCGCTGGCCAGCTCGAAGGCCTGAGGGACGGCCACCTGCGACGACGGCGCCGCGGGGCGCGACGCTGCGCCCGGGTCAGCCCTTCGCGTCCCCCCAGGTCTCGGCCACGCCGACGTCGACGACGAGCGGTACGGTCAGTTCGATCGCGTGCGTCATCTCGTGCCGCACCACCTCGAGCGCGGCGTCGGCCCGGTCGCGGGGAACGTCGAAGATCAGTTCGTCGTGCACCTGCACGATCATGTGGGCGTCGAGCTCCGGTTCCATGATCAGGCGCCGGTCGAGGTGCAGCATCGCCCGCTTGATCAGGTCGGCGGCGCTGCCCTGCACCACGGTGTTGATCGCCAGACGCTCGCCGAGCGCGCGCAGGTTCCGGTTGCGGCTGCGGATCTCCTCGACCGGTCGGCGCCGACCGAGGATGGTGCGGACGTACCCGTGCTCCTGCGCGAAGGCGACGCACTCGGCCAGGAACCGGTCGATGCCGGCGTAGCGTTCCTTGTACGCCTCGATGAAGGCGGCGGCGTCGCCTTGCGGGATGCCGAGGGTGCGCGCGAGTCCGAACGCTCCCTGGCCGTACACGATCCCGAAGTTCACCGTCTTGGCGACGCGGCGCCGCTCGGCGTCGACCTCGTCGAGCGGAACGCCGTACACCTGCGAGGCGACGAAGGCGTGGATGTCGAGGCCGTCGTCGAACGCCCGGCGCATCTCGGCGTCGCCGGAGAGGTGCGCGAGCATGCGCAGCTCGACCTGGCTGTAGTCGGCGACGAGCAGGCGCCGGTCGGCGCCGCCGGCGGTGAACGCCTTGCGGACCTCGCGGCCGGTCTCGGTCCGGACCGGGATGTTCTGGATGTTCGGGTCGCTGCTCGAGAGGCGACCGGTCGCGGCGCCGACCTGGTGGAAGCTGGCGTGCAGCCGACCGTCGACCGGACTGACGTACTCGGGCAGGGGGGCGACGTAGGTGCCGAGGAGCTTGGTGAGTTCGCGGTAGGCGAGCACCTTGCGCGGCAGCGGGTGGTCGCTCTCGGCGGCGAGCGTCTCGAGCACGCTGGCGTCGGTGCTGCGGCCGGTCTTGGTGCGCTTCACGACCCGCATGCCGAGATCATTGAACAGCACGTCGCTCAGCTGCGCCGGGCTGTCGGGGTTGAACGGCCGGCCGGCCGCCTCCTGGATCTCGGCCCGCAGCCCGTCGATCCGCTCGGAGAGACGCTCCGCGCTCTCCTTGAGCCGCGGCACGTCCAGGTGCACGCCGCGCGCCTCCATGCGGGCGAGCACGCGCACCAGCGGGAACTCGAGCTCCTCGATCAGGGTGCGCAGGTCGTCCGGAGCGGCGGCGAGGTCGTCGCGCAGCAGTTCGTACAGGCGCCAGGTCGCGTCGGCGTCCTCGGCGGCGTAGACGGCCAGCCGGTCGAGCGGCACCTCGATCATCGGAATCCGTTTCTTGCCGCTGCCGATCAGCTCCTTGATCGGAATCAGCTCGATGCCGAGGAGGTCGCGCGCCAGCGCGTCGAGGCCGTTTCCGCGGCGTTCCGGCCGCAAGAGGGCGGCCGCGATGAGGGTGTCGAAGATCGGTCCCTCGACCCGCGCGCCGGCGTTCCACAGGACCTGCAGGTCGTACTTGAGGTTCTGGCCCACCTTGACGGTGTCGGGATCCTCGAGCGCCGGCGCCAACGCGGTGAGCACCCGCTCGGCGTCCAGGACCGCCTCCCCTTCGGCCTGGACCGGGAGGTACCAGGCCGCGCCCGGCCGCACGGCGATCGCGACCCCGAGCAGGTCGGCGTCGACCGGCCGCAGCCCGGTGGTCTCGGTGTCCACGGCGAAGGCCGGCGCGGCGGCGAGCGCGGCGACCACCTCGCGCAGCTCCTCCTCGGTCCGCACCGTGCGGTACTCCGCGTCGCCCCGGTGGCCGGAGGCGTCCGCGTCCGTCCCGTGGCCCGCCTCCGCGTCCGCTCCCCTGTCGGAGGCGCCGGCGTCCCCGAAGATCGAGCCCTGCGCGTCCGTGCCGTTCCCCGCGCCGCCGTTCCCGGCG
>SLSQ01000069.1 GCA_007130355.1 Trueperaceae bacterium | reverse complement strand
CGCCATGCGCGGGCGCCCGTCCGCGTGCCGGGACCGCGGATAGAATGCCCGCCATGCGCCTCATCCGCGGCTTGGCCGCCTCCCTCGACGCCGTACGCGACCGGGGTCGCGTCGGCGTCGACGCGGACGTCGCCTCCGCCGTCCGCACCCTGCTCGACGACGTGCGCACGCGGGGGGACGCCGCCGTCCGCGACGCCACCGAACGGTTCGACGGCGTCCGCCTCGACGCGCTTCAGGTGCCGGAGGCACGACTCGCCGCCGCCGCCGACGAACTGGATCCCGACCTGCGCGCCGCGATCGACCTGGCCGCCGAACGGATCGCCGCCTTCCACGCACGCCAGCCGGCCCACGGGTTCCTCGACGCCCGCGACGGCGCCACGCTCGGGCAGCTGGTACGGCCGATCGACCGCGTCGGCGTCTACGCTCCGGGCGGCACCGCGCCGCTCTTCAGCAGCCTGCTCATGTGCGCCGTGCCGGCCCGCGTCGCCGGCGTGCCCGAGATCGTGGCGGCCACCCCGCCCGGTCCGGACGGCGAGGTGCCGGCCGCCGTCCGCTACGCCGCCCAGGCGGCCGGCGTCGGCACGCTCCTGCGGATCGGCGGAGCGCAGGCGATCGCCGCGCTCGCCTACGGGACCGAATCGGTGGACCGCGTCGACAAGATCGTGGGGCCGGGCAACCGGTTCGTGGTCGAGGCCAAGCGCCAGGCGTTCGGCGCGGTCGGGATCGAATCGCTCCCCGGGCCGACCGAGACGCTCGTGGTCGCCGGCCCGGACGCCGATCCTCAGCACGTCGCCGCCGACCTGCTCGCGCAGGCGGAGCACCTCGACGCCCGCCCGGCGCTGGCCACCTGGAGCGAAGCGGTGCTCGACGCGACCGTACAGGCGCTCGAGGACCGGCTCGTGGACCTGCCGACCGCCGAGGAGGCGCGCGCCTCGCTCGAGCGGCGCGGCCTCGCCTTCCTCGTCGCCGACGCCGGCGAAGCGATGCGGGTCGCGAACGCCTTCGCGCCCGAGCACCTCTGCCTGCTGGTCGAGGACCCGTGGGCGCTCCTGCCGCAGGTCCGCTCCGCCGGCGGCGTCTTCCTCGGCGCCCACGCGATGGAGGCGGCGGGCGACTACGTGGCCGGTCCGAGCCACGTGATGCCGACGATGGCCACCGCCCGTTTCGCGAGCGCCGTGAACGTCCGCGATTTCCAGAAGGTGATCCCGCTGGTGGCCCTCTCGCCGGAGGCGATCGCGCGGATCGGTCCGGCCGCCGTCCGGATGGCGCGCGCCGAACGGCTCGAGGCGCACGCCCGCGCGATCGAAGCGCGCCTCGGCCCCGACCCGGACGACCTTTGAGCGCGCCGCGCCCAGAGGCGCGGCGTCGACGGCGGCGGGGACGGGTACGGGGCCTGACCATCGCGCCGATCGTCCTTGCGGCGCTCGCGACCTTCGACCTGATCGGCGTCGTCGTCGGCCCCGGCGGACCGGAGGTCTGCCCGGGATCGGGTCCGGCGTTGGTGCTGGGCGCCGCCCAGTACGACGGGCGCCCCTCGCCGGCCTTCGAGCGTCGGCTCGCGAGCGCGCTCGAGGCGTACCGGGCGGGGTGCGTCGACCGGATCGTGGTGAGCGGCGGGTCCCGACCCGGCGACCGCACCAGCGAGGGGGAGGCGGGCGTGGCCTGGCTGGCGACGCACGGCGTGCCCCTCGACGCCCTGACCGCCGAGGCCCACGCGACGAACACCGCCGAGAACGTGCGGCTCTCCCTGCCGGCGCTGGCCGGCGGGACGGTGCTCCTGGTCACCGACGATCTGCACGGTTGGCGGGCGCTCCTCACCGCTCGTCGTCACGAGCTTCGGGCCCAGGTGCGGACCGTGCCGGCGGGCGGCGACCGCGGTGGCTACCTGCTGCGGGAGTGGGCCGCCGTCACCGCCACCCGGCTGGGTCTCGCGCCCTGACGGTCGCGACCGGCCTCGGCACCGCGCTGCGCCACGGTCAGGAGCGGGAGGAGGACCACCACGAACGCACGATGTCGCGGTACATGCCGAGCCGGCCGAGCACGCCCCGCCACCAGCCGAGCTTCTCCTCCTTGGTGATCTGGCTCACCCCGGGAAGCGGTACGTCGCGCCAGGTCCAGTCCCGGTCGTGGGCGGCGTCCTCGATCCGGACCTCGACGCCGTAGCGGGCGTTCTCGAGCCCCTCGACCTCGAGCAGACGGGCACGGAGCAGGCCGCGCTGGCCGCCCAGCTGCGGCGCCAGACGCTGCGCCGCGGTGGTGCTCCAGCGGGCGCCGGCGAAGACGCCGCGCGTCATTTCGACTTCGCCGGCGAGGACGGGATCGGCCAGGGCGTGCACGTGCTCCGGGCGCAGACCGACCAGGTCGGCGTCGAGGAGTACGAGCACCTCCTGTGCGAGGTGCTCGGCCCCGGCACGGAGGGCGCCGCCCTTGCCCAGGTTCTCGGGGAGGCGCAACGTCTCGGCGCCGGCACCGTCGGCGACGCGGGCGGTGGCGTCGGTCGAGCCGTCGTCGACCACGAGCACCGGCCCGCGATCGGCCTCGAGGGCGACCGCGACGACCCGACCGACGCGCTGCGCCTCGTCCTTCGCGGGGATCAGGATCGCGCACCGGCCGCCGCCGGCGCCGGCAGCGGGTGCGGTCATCCGGGAGCGAACAGGCCCGAGAGCTCCTGGGCGGTGATCAGCACGATCAGCGCGAGCACGGTCATCACGCCCAGGAAGTGCACGATCTCCTCGCGCCCGGGAGCGAACGGCCGGCCTCGGGCGGCGACGACGGTGGCGAGCAGCATGCGGCCGCCGTCGAGGCCCGGGATCGGGAGCAGGTTGAAGACGGCGAGGGAGAAGTTGATCAGGGAGGCGAGCAGCAGGACCGGAGCGATCCCGACGCGGCTGGCCTCGGAGACCATCCCGACCATGCCGACGGGGCCGGCGACCTCTTCGCTGCCGCGGCCGGAAAGGACGTTCCCGAATCCGCGCACGAAGCCGCCGACCATCTCCGGCACGGCCCGCAGGGCGAACGCGCTCGACTCGGCGAGGGCGACGGAGAAGGGGACCGCCTCGACGTCGGCAGGCGCGAGCTGCACGCCGAGCAGCGGCGTTTCGCCGTCGGCCACGTCGGCCGGCGGCCACGGCAGCGAGACCGTCCGTTCCGTTCCGGCCGCGTCGCGGAGGCGGACGGTGAGCGTCCCCTCGACCCCTTGGATCGCCTCGACGGCGCCGGCGGGCACCGGATCGACGACGCCCGCGATCTCGACGATCCGGTCGCCGGCGCGTAGCCCGAGCGACTCGGCGTGGGAGCCCGGCACCACGTCGGCGATCACCGTCCCGTGCACCGCCGGCTCCTGACCGGTGGTCACGGCCCGGTAGGCCGGCTCGAGCGTCACCGCGGTCGCGAGGAGCAGCGCCCCGAGCGCGAAGTTCGCGATCACGCCGGCGATCAGGACCCACAGCTTGGCGGGCAGGCCGAGGCGGGCGAAGCCGCTCTTGGCGTGCACCAGCGATCCGTCCGGTCCCTCCTCCGGCGCCATGCCGGGCAGGTCGACGTAGCCGCCGAGCGGGACGGCGGAGAGCCTCCACTCGGTGCCGCGCCAGACGCGGCGCCAGAGCACGGGGCCGAACCCGACGCTGAAGGCGCGTACCGGCAGCCCGACGCTGCGGGCGGCGAGGTAGTGCGCGGCCTCGTGCACCAGGACGGCGGTGAAGAGGATCGCCACGAAGACGAGGGCGGGGGTCACGGTCGATGCTCCATGCGGCCACCATTCCAGCACGGAAGCGGTCGCGACGCGGTACCGCGGGCGTCGCTCACGCTCCCTCCCGCGGCGGTCGGCCGGAGAAGACGCCGCGCTCGTGCAACCGTTCGAACTCCCGCACCAGGTCGGTCTTGGAGAGGATGCCGACCACCCATCCGGTCGCGTCGACCACGATCAGCCTTCCGAGCGAACCTTCGACCAGACGGGGCAGCACCTGCAGGAGGGGCGCGTCGGGAGCGATCGTCTCGGCGTCGCGCATGATCGTGCGGACGGAGGCGTCCTCCGGGACCCGGCCGTCGGCCGACTCGAGCGGGTCGACGTCGAGCACGCGGGCGAAGCCGTGCAACCGGCCGTCGTCGTCGACCACCGGGTAGCCGCTGTGCGCCCGGAACTCGCGGAGCCGGGCGAACTGCGCGAGACGCATGTCGGGCGGCACCGTCGCCGGGTCCGGCGTCATCAGGTCGCGGACGGTCCGACCCTCGAACTGCCGTTCGACGATCGCCATGCGCCCCTCGGCCGTGCCCGCCTGGTGCACGAAGAAGGCGAGCACCACCAGCAGCAGGTTCAGCGTCAGGAACCCCCAGACGCCCATCGCGATCGCCACCCCGCGGCTCACGCCGACGGCGATGCGGGTGGCGCGCAGGCGTCCGAACGGGATCGCCAGCAACGAGCGCAGCACCCGGCCGCCGTCGAGCGGCATCGCCGGCAGCAGGTTGAACATGGCGAGCGCCCCGTTGGCGATCGCCAGGTACGAGAACAGGAAGCGCAGCCACGGCGTCTCCGTCACCGGGATCGCGGCGGCAGCGCCGAAGGCGAGCGCGAAGCTGACGATCGGTCCGGCCAGCGCCACGACCGCTTCGGCGCCCGGTCCGCGGGGCAGATCGCGGAAGCGGGCCATGCCGCCGAGGAACCAGAGCGTGATCTCCTCGGCGTCCTGGCCGAAGAAGCGGGCGGCGATCACGTGCCCCAGTTCGTGCAGGACGACGCCGACGAAGAGGCCGACGGCCGAGGCGAAGCCGAGCGCCATCGGAACGATCCCGCGGGTGAGGGCCTCCTGGTCGAGCGGCACGCCGACCTCCGCCAGCAGCGCCACGTAGGCCGGGACCTGGGAGCCGATCAGCCAGGCGAGCAGCGGCAGGATCAGCAGGAAGCTCGGGTCGAGCCGCAGCGGCACGCCGAGCAGCTTGAACGGCAGGCGGATGCCGGTCACGGGACGCTCCGTGCGGTCCGCTCGGCCACGAGCCGGCGCGCCTCGGCGTCGGCCGCCTCGATCGCGTCCCACGAGAGCGGCCGCGGCGGGATCCGGTCGAGGGCGTCGGCGATCGCGTCGGCGATGCCGGGGAAGGGAAGCCGTCCCTCCAGGAAGGCGTCCACCGCGACCTCGTCGGCGGCGTTCAGGACGGTCGGTGCGGTGCCGCCGTCGCGGCCGGCGCGGTACGCCAGGTCGAGGGCCGGGAAGCGCGCGCGGTCGGGCGGTTCGAACGTCCAGGAACCGTGCAGCGGCAGCGGTTCGAGTCCGAGCGACGGACGGCCGGCGTCCTCGACCCCCCACAGGATCGGCAGCCGCATGTCGTGCGGTCCGACGTGCGCCTTGAGGTTCCCGTCGCGGAAGCGGATCAGCGCGTGCACGAGCGACTGCGGGTGGACGACCACCTCGATCCGGTCGAGCGGAAGGTCGAACAGCTGGTGCGCCTCGAGCACTTCGAGCCCCTTGTTGAACAGCGTGGCGGAGTCGATCGTGACCTTGCGGCCCATCGACCAGGTGGGGTGGGCCAGAGCCTGCTCGGGCCGGACGGTCGCGAGGTCGGCCGGCCCCTTCCGGAACGGCCCGCCGGAGGCGGTGAGCACGATCGCCTCGACCGTGTCGCGGTCCTCGCCCAGCAGCAGCTGATCGACGCCGGCGTGTTCGGAGTCGATCGGCACCAGGACGCCGCCGTGCGCCCGTGCCGTTTCGCGGACCAGCGGACCGGCGGCGACCATCGCCTCCTTGGTGGCGAGCGCGACCCGCCGGCCCTCGCGGAGGGCGACGCGGATCGGGCGGAGGCCGGCGATGCCGGGCACGGCGGCGATCACCGCGTCGCAGGCGGTGGCCGCGACCCGGTCGGTGCCCTCATCGCCGGGTACGAGCTCCGTGCCCGCCGGCAGCGCGCCCCGCAGGCGGTCGGCCACCTCAGGCGCGCAGGCGACGGTCGCGGGCCGGAAGGCGTGCGCTTGCTCGAGCAGCAGTTCCGCGTTCCGGCCGGCGGCGAGCGCCGCGACGCGCCAGCCCCTGCGGCGCGCCACGTCGAGCGCCTGCGTTCCGATCGATCCCGTCGAGCCGAGCACCGTCACCGTGCGCATCGCCTCGCATCTTCGCACGGCGTGCGCCGTCTTAGGCGGTCGTACGCGGTGGTAGCCTCGCGCCCGAGGAGGCGCCATGCTGGTACGCGAGTGGATGACCCCCGACCCGGTGACGGTGCGCGGCGACACGCAGGTGATCGAGGCGATGCAACGGCTGCGCGAGGGCGGCTACCGACGGCTCCCGGTGGTGGACGGCGACCGCCTGGTCGGGATCGTGACCGACCGAGACCTGAAGGAGGCGACCCCGTCGTCGGCCACGACCCTCTCCGTGTACGAGCTGAACCACCTGCTGGCGCGGATGCGGGTGCGCGAGATCGCCAGCGCGCCGGTCGTGACGGTCACGATCGGCGACGAGATCGAGCTGGCGGCGCTGCGGATGGAGGAGCACCGCGTCTCGGGCCTGCCGGTCGTCGACGACGGCGGGACGCTCCGCGGCATCCTCACGATCACCGACGTCCTGCGGGCGTTCGTGGCGATCCTCGGGCTGCGGGAGGGCGGCCGACGCGTCACCGTCGACGTGCCGGACGAACCGGGAATCCTGGCGCGGGTCGCGGCCGAAGCGCCGCCGGCGAACATCGTCGCCGCCGTCACCGCCAAGGTGCGGGCCGGCGCCACCCGCAGCCTGGTCCTTCGCGTGGCCGGCGACGGTGCGGACGGGTACGCCGAGCGCCTGCGGGCCGCCGGCCTGCCGCCGAGCGACGAACGGTGAGCGCCGGAGCGGGCGCGGCGTCCGGCGCCGCCGGACTCGGCGGCGACCTCCGCGACGCCTTCGAGGCGCTCGCCGGGG